>CAZSNH010000001.1:0-22250 GCA_964607855.1 uncultured Hyphomicrobium sp.
AGAAGAATGCTCAAGGTCAATCCAGATGCCTGAGCAACAAAATGAGGCTATTGCTGCGCGCACAATTGGGACCGCAGGTCTCGAAAGGGCGGCTACAACCTCGTGAGAAGCACAAACGCCGAAAACAGACCCCGCGGGAGGGTCTAAGTTCGTCAGTTCAAGAATACGTTCTCAAGAATATCGGCTACGCTGTCCTCCGATTTCTTGGACTTCTTTTTCTTGCCCGAAGCCCCGCTCGTTGCCGACCCGGAGATGTCCTCTCCCGAAATCACCACGTCGTCGCTCGGAGCGTCTCTTGGCGTATTGAAGTAGATCGCTTTGCCAGTCAGTGCCGCGGAAAGACGGGAGTCGTGACCGTAGACATCGCCGTACGATGAGAGATTTCCATCGGCGTCGGCGGCAACGGTGAAGTACGTTATGTGCACGGGCATCGGCTTTTCGAGCGTGATACTTTCTCCGCCCGCCAGCGCCTGATCAACACGTCCCTCGCTCCAGCCTCTGTCTTCGGCAAGAATAAGATTGGCGAAGCGCTTCGGATTATTGACCCGGATGCAACCGTGGGAAAGGGCGCGCGACGACCGCGAGAAGAGCTCGCGTTCCGGTGTGTCGTGCATGTAGACATCGTGCTTGTTGGGGAAACGGAATTTCACGATGCCGAGCGGGTTCTTGGCTCCAGCTGGCTGCACGAAACTATAGTTCCTGAGATCGGCAGTGCTCCAGTTGATGCTGTCTGGATCGACAATGCGCCCTCTATAGCTCACGCGAAGGCCATAGGCACGAATAACCGAGCCACCACCGCCGCCGAACAACTGATCAAAGAAACCTCCGCCACTGTTCTGGATTCGCGGCAAGAGTTCTTTCATCTTGATTCCATCCGGCATACCCCACTCGGGATGGAATATCACGAACTCCATCTTGGCCGAGAATGAGGGTGTCGGCCACGTAGGCTGACCGACGATTATGCGTTCCTTATGGATCTCGCTGCCGTTCTTCATAATGCGAGTTACATATTCGGGGATGTTATTCCAGACATAGAATGACCCCAGGTCCTCGGGCATCCAGCGCCAGCGTTCCATATTGAGTATGATGCGCTGAATGACTTGCTGAGGCTCCGGCTTCTTCACCTCACCTTCGCTATTGAGAGCGTTTCTTGTCTGCTGGTTCAAAACGCCGTCGGCCTTTAATCCCTTTTCTTTTTGATAAGCTTTAACCGCTTCGGCGAGCTTGGGATCGAAGAGCGTCTCGGGTGCGCCCGTGTCGGCCGGAACTTTGAGCCGCTTGCGCAGCAGCGCCACGTCAGGATGGTCGGCACCGGGCTTCATGCTCTTGCCAGAAGGCAACTTGACGAGAAGGGCCGGATCGACAGGTTCATCCTTTACAACGGGGCCGCGCGCCTTGGCGAGGGCCACCTTGAGATTCTTGAACGGCTCGTGCTTGGGGTGTAGGCCGCGCAAATAGGAATCCGCTTCTTCGCGGATCGCGAGGGCCTCGATAACCGTCGAAGGGTCGCGAACAGGTGGCGTGAGGTCGAGAATGCGGCTCAACGACTGAGGGTCTACGCGCCCACCTGCAGCGTAACGCGCATACTTCAGTGCGGCGAGAGAAAGTTTCACCTCTGCGGTGCCCTGCACGTCGGCAGCCGATTGCGCAGCGAGCTCTTGCGGAAGATCGAAAGCAGACGCCTCGAGACCCCACTCGTCCGCCTTCTTGATTTCTTCGATGACTGCCTTGGCCTTGGCGTTGAAGCCATCGTTGGTGACCCACAGACCGGCACCGCTCCGATTGCCGTAGAAGATCTTGAGAGCGCGAATGTCGTCCTTGTGGCTTTTGCCCGTCACCGTTACGTCGGAAAGTTTGGCAAAGGCCGCAGCAACGGCTGGTTCGGCATCAGCCTTTGTCGTCTCCGGCACCGGTACTTCTGGGACTTCGGGCACTTCCTTTTTGTTAGGCTTGACAGCGGACGTTGCCTCGCCTTCCACATCCGGCCCGCGCACGACTTTGCGAACCTTTACTGATCCCTGTGCCCAGACACTGGCGGACGTTGCGAGATAAACGACGATCACGGCACCGAGGCCTGCCTGCTTCATCGACACCCTGAAAGTCATGCGATCCCTCGGACAAGTTTTCCGGCCAAGCCTTTGGCTCTCATTTTCCTGAAAAGTTCAAACAGTGCAAAACTGGCGGGCTTTCATGGCGAATTCTAGCCCTCGGGCTTCTTTCCGGAACTTTTCGCATATAGCGGTGCAGATGTCTCCAAGGCACTGATGCGACGAGCAAAAATGATAAGATAATAGAGTATGAAGAGGTAGAAGAAAGTCTCCAAAGCCTCGCTTGGCCGGGTCACAAGATCAAGCGCGGCATCATCACTGCCGACTTTTTTTGCAATCTTGAACACAGCCGCCGACAGGGCTGTCGGCATGAGAACGGCCGAAGGGACGAAGAGCTTCAAGAGCCCATGCCGGAAGGGGCCAGCAAATTTCTGCCAGAGCGGCAGAGCGATGCCGCCGATCCATATGCCGAGCTCAAGCAGGAATTGAGGAAGGTGATTGGCCGCCTCGAACGTATTGTGCAGGTTGGTTTCGTTCTGCCGGTTGATCTCCGACCAGTACTCGGGTGTCTGCCAATGGAAGAAATGCTGGCCCCAGCTGTGTTCCTCGCCCGCGATGTATAAGCAGGCCAAGGCGAAGAAAAATACGGACGCCTTCAGGAGCGGCCAGCCCCTCACGTAGGTGCTGAACAAGAGCCTCACTGCGATGACGAAGCCAGCCGAGGCGAAAATAAACTGCGAGAGCTCGAGCATGCCGAACCCTTCCGGAAGCACCCAAGCCCGGTAGAAGGGCTCATTCGTCCGGAAAATGACGATCATGGAAATTGTGATAATGACAGGCAGCCAGAGCCACCACCATGCTTCACCCCAGCCGGGATTCCAGCGGCTCCCCGGCCGTGATTCTGCGTCTTCTATCGCAGCCTGCCGTTCCTCTGGCAGAGAAAGAAAGTCCACTTCCCTATATCCCGTCTTTTGATCCCACCTCGATAAGCCTGATACTGAACAAATTCGCCAGCCATCGGCAAGCTTTGCTCGACCTAAGCGGTCCTTCCTCTGGATTCCTTCCTCTGGATAGGGACATAATAACGGGCTTAGAGAAGGCCCCTCAGATCTCGTTGCTTGCGCGATCGCCCAGTTATTGCCCTATTCGCGCTCGACAGGATACTCAAAATCAGACGCCCTAATCACACCGAGAATATGTCCGCCCACGCTCCAGAGCCCTTTCTGTACCTTACAATGGAAGTCACCGAGGCGGGAGGGGCGCTCGAACCCCTGCGGCGCGCGCTCGATGCGGCGAAGATTGCCGCACTCCTCATCAAGCCGGGTCCGCAAGCGTCGGCGGAGTCGCTGAATGGGCTCATCACCATGGCTCAGAACAAGGGGGTGGCCGTGCTTCTCGCTTCCCAATCCGCACTTGCCCGTTCGCTCCGCGCCGATGGCGTCCATGTTCCCTGGTCGAAGGCGGTGGCAAAAACGTTTGCCGAGGCTCGCAAGGCATTGCCTCCTCCAATGATGGTCGGAGCCGATGCCGGACGCTCGCGCCACGACGCTATGGAGATCGGTGAAGGCGGGGCTGATTACGTTGCATTCGGAATTCCGCCTCACGTCGAAGATCGCGAGAAGGCCAGTGCGCGCCGGCTTGAACTCGTTCAATGGTGGGCGGAACTCTTCGAGGTTCCCGTCGTTGCCTTTGACGTCGAAACGCCGGCTGAGGCCGCAGACCTACTCGAGGCTGGAGCCGATTTTATCGCAATACCGATGCCTCAAGATGTACGGGCCGCAGAAGCCCCCGATTGGATACGCCCATTCGCGAAGCTAGTCCCCGCACCGCGAATCCCTGCTTAAGAGAGTGGCATTGTGCAGACGCGCTCGCTCATTACCCTCACCGTCTTTGGCGCTTTGACCGGGGCAGCCGGCGTTCTTTACTACCTGGAAAAGCTTCCGATCCGCCTGCCGGAGCGCGTGAGCTCACCTTCCACAGCGACCAATCAAGCTCCCGAAGGCAATTCCGATTCCAAGAAACCAGCTGACGAAGCCGCCTACATTGCCTTCGAGCAAGGAAAATACCTGACAGCTCTCAAGCTAGCCGAGGAAGGCGCACAACGTGGTGAACCGCAAGCCAGTACGCTCATTGGGCGCATCTATGAGAATGGTCTTGGCGTAGCAAAAAACGAAGCCGCTGCCCTGCAAGCCTATCGTACCGCCGCCGATCTCGGTGATGTTCTCGCCATGGTGTCAGCGGGTGCCATGCTGGCGTCTGGCCGCGGCGGTGCGAAGGACCTCAACAAAGCTGCCGAGTATTTCGAGAAGGCGGCGCTCACCGGCGATGCTGTCGCGAACTACAATCTTGGCCTCCTGTTCATGAAGGGCGACGGCAAGCCGGAAAATCCGCA
Organism: uncultured Hyphomicrobium sp.; assembly: GCA_964607855.1. Classification (GTDB taxonomy): domain Bacteria; phylum Pseudomonadota; class Alphaproteobacteria; order Rhizobiales; family Hyphomicrobiaceae; genus CAZSNH01. The sequence continues at coordinate 4,441 of CAZSNH010000001.1, forward strand.
CCGTGGCGCGAGCCACATTCGTTACGCCGCAGAAAAAGGCGTGGCAGCCGCCCAATACGATTTGGCAGCCCTCTACCAGCACGGCGAGGGTGTGCCCTACGATGCGCTCGAAGCGGCCCGCTGGATGAAAAAGGCCGCCGACCAGGGGCTTCCGGAAGCCCAATTCGAATATGCCGTGATGCTCTTCCGGGGCTTTGGCCTCACTGCCGACGAACCTAAGGCGATTACCTATCTGAGGGCGGCCGCCGAGCGGGGCATACCGGCAGCGCAGAACCGATTGGCGCGGGTTTTAGCTGAGGGATTGGGCGTCGAGCGCAATCCCAAGGAGGCCGCCAAATGGCATCTCCTCGCCAAGGCCGCGGGAGCCAAGGACGATCAACTCGAGATCATGGTCAATACGTTGTCCGAGGCCGATAGGGCAGAGGCCGAGAAAGCTGCGGAAAAATGGAAGATCGAAGGGCAAATACCCAAGTGACGATCGCCTAAGTCGCAGTTTCTGGGGCTAGGTTTGTACCCCGAGCGGTGCTACTCAGCCGCACTCCGGCCTGCGTCCGGACGAAACTTTCTTGAAGAATGCCAGCATATGCCCGCCTCTGCCCTTCTCAACGTCATGATCGCCGCCGCACGAAAAGCCGGCCGCGCCCTCGTGCGCGACTTTGGTGAGGTCGAGCAGCTTCAGGTCTCGGTCAAGGGGCCGGCAAATTTCGTTTCTGCTGCCGATCACCGGGCCGAGGACCTTATCTTCCGCGAACTCAACAAGGCGCGCCCCGGATACGGCTTCCTCATGGAAGAACGCGGAGCCATCGAGGGTAGCGATAAATCACATCGCTGGATCGTCGATCCGCTTGATGGCACCACCAACTTCCTGCACGGCATTCCGATCTTCGCCATTTCGATTGGGCTCGAGCGCGATGGGCAGAACGTCGCCGGTGTTGTCTATAACCCTGTGAGCGATGAACTCTTTACCGGAGAGAAGGGGAAGGGCGCCTTCCTAAATGAACGCCGCCGTCTGCGGGTAGCGGCACGACGTCAGCTCGCCGATGCCGTGGTTGCAACAGGAATTCCACATCGCGGCCGTCCCGGCCACGCCGGCTTCCTCAAGGAAATGCAAACTGTCATGAACGAAGTCTCTGGTATCCGGCGCACGGGTTCGGCTGCCCTTGACCTCTGTTTTACGGCGGCGGGCCGCTTCGACGGATATTGGGAGCGCAACCTGAAACCATGGGATCTCGCGGCCGGCATCGTAATCGTGCGCGAAGCGGGCGGCATCGTCACCGATATCGCGGGCGGCGACAAGATGTGTGAGAAAGGCGACGTACTCGCGGGGAACGGCTACATCGTCAAAGGCTTGGCGGAGCTCATCTCCGGTAGTGCCCCCAAGGGCCAATTGACTTAAGCGCCTGGCTCCGGACGGAGCTCGCGCGCGAGAAAAATGAGTTCGCGTCCGCCCCATGTGAAAGCAGCCACCTCACGAAAAGCGTTGGCTTCGTAGAACCTCTTATTGCGATCTCCGCGCGAAGTGATGACGTGCACGCCGGAAATTCCTGTAAAGCGCAGATCAGAAACCAAAGCATCTATCAGCTTCGAGCCCCATCCAGCCCCGCGATAGCGCGGATCAAGATTTATGTGGAGTTGGGCCGGAAATGCCGCTGTCAGTGCCGTCAGATCCCTGAAATAGCCGATGTCCGCGAACAACTTGCTCTGTGCCGGATCTTCGGTGCTCGCAACGAGATAGCCCGCGAGATCCCCACTCGGAGCAATCGCCAGATACGCCCATTCCGGATAGTGCGAGAGGAAGCGACCTAACCATCTCTGCCGAAAAAGTTGGCGCGCCTCCTCGCTCGGGAACGATTTCGTGTGGCTGGATTCGAAGAAAATCCGATCCAGTGCGGAATTATACTTTTCCCTCTCCTGGGTGGCCGCCCAGCGCACAATTCTCATAGAAGATCGTCCAGACTGTTGTGCGACAGAACTTAGCGGTCGATCGTCAGAGGCTCAATACAACGCTGACTAATCGCTGAGCGCGCTCATCCTCTGCTGTTTTGCGAGCCACGGCAGATCGTCACGCTCGGCCGCAGAGGCCGATACGGGGGCGGGAAGCGGCGAGCGGCGGCCGTAGTTGGGGCTGAAAGGTTCTCGTGGATCATCTGGCGGGCGCCGGCGGTGGATCGATGGCGCCTCCTGTGCCGGCAGCCCATCGAGCTCTAGAGCTTGGCCAGATACATGGCTCGGAGAGGCGGCGAGCCGCGTGACCGGCTGTGGGGCAGTCGCCTGTTCGACGGCACAAGCTGAAAGAGCGAGCGGCAACAGCAAGAGGCCGGCATGCTGCACGGCCCTGAGAACAGAAGGACACCTAATAGGCAAGAAGAATGGCATCAAACGCGGGCCTCGCACTTACCTGGGGCTCGCGGACGATTGAAGCCGATATCCCTTAAGAACGGCTTAAATAGCGTCTTAAAAGAGGATCAATATTTCCCCTTAATGGGGCGGCAGAAGTCCGCTGGCGCCAATCCCGTTAAACACGGCCTGAACTGCGATCGACGACAGCAAGATCCCGAACACGCGTACCAGAACACGCTGTGCAGTAACGCCGAGGAGGCGCGAGATCTCGTGCGCCGCGATAAGAAGTGCAACCGTCACGACCATCACAGCAGCCAACGCCGCAACCACGAGACTGAGCCTCGTTGCGTCCCCATGGGCCGTGGCGGCGAGTACGATGGCCGCACTCATCGCGCCCGGGCCGGCGAGGAGAGGCGTTGCCATCGGAAAGATGGCGAGATCGTCTTTTGTCTGTGCTTCCGCGCCCTCGGTCGGTGTGAGCTTGAAGGCACTCGAAGGGCGCGCGAAAATCATATCCAAAGAGATGAGCAGCAGAATGATGCCACCTGCCGTTTGAAGGGCAGGAAGCGAAACCCCGAGCTGGCGCAGGACAGGACCGCCAAGGACCGTCGCCGATAGGAGAATGAGACTGGCAATTAACGTCGCCTTGATCGCAAGGCGGGTTCGATCTCTCCTCGCAACGTGTGGGGTCAACGTCGCAAATATGACGGCCGCCTCAACGGGACCGATGGTAGCGAAGAAAGTAGCGAACGAGGTGAGCAGACCGGACGCCATGCGAGAAATCAAAAGCCGTGCTGAGAATGGTCGCGCCGAGCATACTGCGATTTTCGCTCGCCCGTGTGCTGGCCGAGACATTGACCGGTGGCGCTGTTAGCAATTTCTTCGATATGCTGCCAACATGCTGATAATTAAATTGTTTTTAGTAGAAGACATTAGAATCTCGAATAACATGAGAAAGGGTCAGCAACCCGGCGCGGCCGCTCGACTGATGGGACTAACGATGTCCAACTCCGAAATGAACGCAATGCTCCGCGGGTTCAGCCTCACCACGGCTGAAATCCTCTATCGCATGCCGGACCACCCGGCACTCCTACAAAGCTACATCTGGCAGGATTACGATCTGCATCCTCGTTTTCCCAAACTGAAGAGCTTCCTGGAATTCTGGTCCACTCATCTCGAAGGCCGGCTGTTCAAGGTTCGAGTGGCACACAGCCGGTTGATCAAGCCTGCAGAGCTGCGCCTCGTCGGAAGCGAATTGAAAATCCACTAGCAGCCCCTGCCAGTATGTTGATTAGTGCTCGGGAATGGGGAAGAACGATCCTCGGCTCCAGACCCCGAGCTTTCCATTGGGCCCCACCGCGCTGTATCGATCCAGAAGCTCGTAGGTAAGCGAGCGCGTAAAGAGTGCCTCAAGACGCCCTCGCACAAGTACGTAGGGTTTCAAGCCCTGGGGCCGCTCGCTCAGTTGGAAACGAATGGGATTTGAAGGCCCGCACGCGACGACTCCGTCGACATTCGTGCGAACGAAAATGTCTTGCTCCTGACCAGAGCCCCACACCTCCATTTCGACGGCCAGAAACGGGGCGTCGTCAACTCTGCAAAGAACCTTCTCTGCCGGCGTCACGAGGTAGTAGGCGCCATCATCGTCGCGACGCAAGATGCTGGCGAAAAGTTTGACGAGGGACATGCGATTGATAGGGCTACCCCCATAGGTCCACGTACCGTCGCGACGGATCGCCAGACCGATATCTCCGCAGTAGGGGGGATTCCATCGATCGACGGGCGGTGAACCTTTCCCGGCAACATTTTTTGCCAGGACTTCAAGACCTGCGATTTTCTTCTGCTCGTTGCTCATAACTCTGTGATAATGCGAGAAAAGTCCGGACTGGTCCAAAGCAAACGTGTTACGTACAGTTAACTTGACGAGGAGCAGCCCCAAACCAACAAGTTGTAGTGATAATGATAATTCGGCGATCGGCCGCAAAAAAGAAATCTCAGGTCCGAGAGCAGGAGCTTGAATGAGCAACGTCGTGCAAACCGATGAGAATATTGTACCTCGGATCGAGGCCGCCGCGGAGCGTGTTCAGCGCGCGCACAGGGCCGCCGCCAGCGTCATCTTCGGTCAGGATCTCGTGATCGAGCGCGTACTGATCACACTGCTTTCCGGCGGGCACGCCTTGCTCATCGGCGTCCCCGGCCTCGCCAAGACGCTGCTGGTAGAAACGCTGGGAAAAGTGCTCGGGCTTGATGCCAAGCGTATTCAATTCACTCCCGACCTCATGCCTTCCGACATCACCGGGGCCGAGGTTCTCGAAGACAGTCAAGGAAGTCGGAGGACGTTCCGCTTCATCAAAGGCCCGATCTTTACCCAGCTTCTGATGGCCGACGAGATCAACCGAGCCTCTCCGAAGACCCAGTCGGCACTCCTGCAGGCCATGCAGGAGCACCACGTCACAGTGGCCGGAACGCGCCACGATACACCTGCTCCGTTCCATGTTTTGGCAACTCAAAACCCCCTCGAGCAGGAAGGCACTTATCCGCTACCCGAAGCCCAGCTTGACCGATTCCTGCTTCAAGTCGACGTGACTTATCCCGATCTGGCTGCTGAACGGCGTATGCTCTACTCGACGACAGGCACCGAGGAGCGCAAGCTGGAATCCATACTGTCCGCCGCCGAGCTGCAGAGCATTCAGCGTCTTGTGCGTCAGATTCCGGTCCCCGACAAAGTCGTCGAAGCCATTCTGCAGCTCGTTCGATCGGCTCGCCCCGGCACGGGCACCAACGCAGAGACGGATCGGCTGGTCGCCTGGGGGCCTGGGCCTCGGGCAAGCCAGGCGCTTTCGCTCGCCGTACGGGCCAAAGCCCTTATCGACGGCCGCCTCGCTCCCTCGATCGATGACGTCGCTTTTCTCGCGGAGCCCGTGCTCAAGCATCGTATGGCGCTGTCGTTCGCGGCCCGCGCCGAAGGCCAGGACATCAGCACCTTCATTGCGCAACTCGTCAAAGCTCTGGGGTAAAAGGGCATGGCGGATATCCGCGCCGTTCGGGGTAAAAACGCGAAGAAGGAAGCGAGCAACCTATTCACCCTGGAGCGCGACGCTCATGAGGTTGTTGATGTGCTGCCCGAACTTTCGCTCGAGGCCAATCGCATCGCCTCAACGATATCCCACGGCATCCACGGCCGGCGCCGGTCGGGCCCGGGCGAGACGTTCTGGCAGTTCCGACAGCTTGAAGCTCAGGACTCGATCCAGCTCATTGACTGGCGCCGCTCGGCAAGCTCCGACCATCTCTATGTGCGCGAGCGCGAGTGGGAGGCGGCCCACACGGTATGGCTTTGGCCTGATCTCTCCCCATCAATGGAGTTCCGTAGCCACCTGTCGAAGGTCGTCAAGCGTGATCGAGCGCTCGTAATTGCGCTTGCCTCGGCCGAACTCCTCGTTCGCAGCGGAGAACGGGTGGCCCTGCTCGGGCTCACACAGCCCACTTCGAGCCACAAGGCCACGACCCGCATTGCGCAAGCTCTCGCCGCAAACGCTCACGCACATGCCCTTACCAAGAGCGAGCCGCCGAAAGCCCGTCTTGCGCGCTTCACAAGCGTAATTCTTGTTTCGGATTTTCTCGATCCTCCATCGAAGATCCGCGAGTACGTCGAGGCCATGGCCGCTCAAGGCGTCACCGGACACCTCGTGCAGGTTTTAGACCCTGCGGAAGAAACACTTCCTTATGAAGGTCGAACCGAATTCCTCGCTGTCGAAGGAGACGAATCCTGGACCGCCGACCGGGCCGAGAGCCTGCGGGACGCATACCAATCGCGGCTCACGGCGCACCGGGCTGAGCTCGTCGAAATGACAGGCCGGATCGGCTGGTCCTTCATTGTACACCACACGGACCGGCCGGCAGCCGAAGTCATGCTCGCCCTCATCATGCACCTCAAGGGGGGACAGGCGATCTCGCCTTATGCGACGCCAGCTCCGGCATTAGTGGAGGGGCAGGAAGCATGAGTTTCGGCGCCCTCACATTCCTCAATCCCTGGCTGCTCGCAGCGCTTGCGACACTGCCTCTCATCTACTGGCTGCTGCGCACCGTGCCGCCGCGGCCAAAGCAGATCGCTTTTCCCCCGACACGCATTCTCGTCGGTATCGAGAATCGCGAGAAGACACCCATCAAGACGCCCTGGTGGCTACTCATGATCCGGCTCCTGGCGGCGGCCCTCGTCATTATTGCACTCGCCGAGCCTGTGCTGAACCCGGAACGCAGGGAGGCCGTGCAGGGCTCTGGGCCTATCATCGCTGTGGTCGACAATGGCTGGGCATCGGCGCCGCGCTGGCAGGATTGGTCGAGCTATCTCGATCGGCTCATCACGGATGCCGAAGCACAAGGCCGCGCCATTGCCATTGTCGAAACGGCAAGCTCGGCAAAGACACGTGCCATCAAAATAGAGGCACCCGCCGATGCCCGATCGAGCGCAAGTACATTGAAACCCCAGCCATTTGCACCAGATCGCAAGGCCGCGCTTGACGCCTTGACCTCGGCACTGCGCGATAGCGGGCAATCGTCGGCGAGTATTTTCTGGCTCAGTGACGGCATCGATCATGCCGGCGATGGCGCCGCGTTCGCCGAAGGTTTGGCCCAGCTTGCTGTGGGTTCGAGTTTCACAGTCGTCTCTGGCACCCCCGGCAGAGAAGCGCTCGGGTTAGATGCCGGTGTCGGAGCCGACGGCAAATTGAAGGGTCGTATCATACGCGCGGGCGGCCCGTTGCGGGATGGCGTTGTGCAAGCCTTCTCGGCGCGCGGCGAAAGGCTCGGAGACGCGCCCTTCAAGCTCGAAGCAGGCACGACTGTGGATGAGATCACGATTACGCTCCCGCTCGAACTGCGTAATCAGGTGACGCGCATCGAAATCGCGGGAGAAAATTCGGCAGGCAGCGCCAACCTTCTCGATCAGAGGGCGCAGTGGCAGCGCGTCGGACTACTTTCGGGCGAATCGCAAGAAAAGGCGCAGCCGCTTCTGGCGCCGCTCTATTACATCAACAAGGCCATCGTTCCGTTCGCAGAGGTCATTCGCCCCAAGGATGCCAATCTCGCTGAGGGCCTTGATGCGATCTTCAAGTCACGCGCGTCACTGCTCGTGCTTGCCGACATCGGCACGCTATCTGGCGAAGTGTTGGAAAAGGTCGATGCCTGGGTCAAGAAAGGCGGCGTACTCGTGCGCTTCGCCGGTCCGCGCCTTGAGAAAGGCGGCGACGAACTCCTGCCCGTCAACCTCCGCCTCGGCGGGCGCACACTGGGAGGCGCTCTTTCCTGGTCGACGCCGCAGCCGCTAGCGGCATTTGAGGATAACAGCCTGTTCGCCGGCCTCACTGTGCCCGCTGACGTCACCGTTCAACGCCAAGTACTCGCTGACCTCGAACGCAGCGCGTCCGATTTCAAAGTGTGGGCTAAACTCAAGGATGGCACCCCGCTCGTCACCGCGGCGCGGCGCGGACAAGGCCAGCTCGTGCTCTTCCACGTCACCGCCAACTCTGATTGGTCGAACCTGCCCATGTCGGGGCTCTTTGTCGAAATGCTGAAACGCATCACGTCGCTAGGTAGCCTCGGTACAGGGCCGGGAGACGCTGAAGATGCGACGGCCGGCGCAAGGGCCGCCAATGCCTCGATCGGCCTCCTTGCGCCTTTGCAGACGCTCGACGGATTTGGAATTCTGAAGGCGCCGCCACCCACCGCTGAGCCCATCGCTCTGGCCAAATTGGCAGAGGTCAAAGCCAGTCTCGATCATCCGCCGGGATATTATGGCCAAGCCGGGAACCCACGCTCGATCAATGCAATTAGTCCTGGCGCAACGCTTGCGCCTCTTCCGCCCCCGCCGGGTGGTGCATTGCGCCGTAGCTTTGAGAGCGCCGCCGCCACGACTTTGAAATCGTGGATGCTGGCGGCTGCCCTCGCTCTTCTCTTCGCCGACATCATCGCCGTTCTCTTGATGCAGCTCGGCGGCCTCAAGCTCTCGGATCTTCGCCGCCGAGTCTCTGCTGCCCGATCGGCCGCGGCTCTTTTGTTCGCTGCAGGCCTTCTCGCGGTCCATCCCGATCCATCCATCGCTCAGGAGGCAATCGATGCACCACCGGCTGCGGCTCAGAGGGATGATTCCGTGGCCCAGCGTTCGACCGCCAAGATGACACTTGGATACGTGCTCACCGGAGACGAAACCACCGACACCGTAAGCCGGCTCGGACTGATTGGTCTCGGCCGCGTGCTAGCTCTTCGCACGGCGGTTGAGCCTGGAGAGCCTGCGGGAGTGGACATTACAAAAGAGGAGATCGCCTTCTATCCCGTGCTCTATTGGCCGGTGCCTGAGGATGCGGCCCCGCTCGCCGCCGCGGCTGTCGCCAAAATCGATGCCTACATGAAGCAAGGCGGCATGATCATCTTCGACACCCGAGATTTCGGCAAAGGCGGCATGGAAGGTTATAATCTGGCGGGGGGTGGCGTCGCATTACAGCGCCTCCTGAGCGCTCTCGACCTCCCGCGACTCGAGCCGGTCCCCGAGAACCACGTGCTGACGAAATCATTCTACCTTCTGAAGCGCTTCCCGGGACGGTGGGATGGTGGAGAACTATGGGTCGAAGCGAGCGACGAGGACCCGGACGAAAGCGAGCGCAAGGCGCGCCGGGCTGACGGCGTGTCGTCCATTCTCATCACCTCGAACGACTTCGCTTCCGCCTGGGCGCTCGATGACCGGGGCCGGCCGCTCTATCCCACAGTTGGCGGCGAGAATCAGCGCGAGATGGCTTTCCGTGCCGGCGTTAACATCGTGATGCACGCGCTCACCGGCAACTACAAGGCCGATCAGGTCCACGTGCCTGCCCTCCTCGAACGCCTGGGTCAATGAGGGGCCAACGATGAGCTGGTCGATCGACTTCTCTCCGCTGCTCCCGGGCCCATTCTTCTGGGTTGCGGGCCTCATTGCATTTGCGCTCGTCTCACTTCTTGCCATCCGCCGCGCGCGCGGCTGGCCGCTGCGCCTGGCGGCACTTGCCGCGCTATTGGCTGCACTCGCCAACCCCATTTTGCGCGAAGAGCAGCGCGAAAACCTCTCCAACATCGCCATCGTGGTCGTCGACGAAAGCACGAGCCAGGCACTTGCAGGCCGGCCCGAACAGATGGCGGCCATGCGTAAGGACCTCGAGCAACGCCTCACGCAAATTCCCAATCTCGAGATAAAGTGGGTAACGGCCGGGCACGCCAATCCGGAATCGGGACGCGGCACGCTCCTCTTTTCCGAGCTTTCGAAAGCGCTTGCCTCGACTCCTTCGAATCGCCTTGCAGGCGTGATCCTCATGACCGACGGCCAGGTGCACGACATTCCAAAGTCCGTCGCAGCCCTCGGTTTCGAGGCGCCCGTCCATGCGCTGCTCTCGGGAACCCCCGGCGAGTTCGACCGGCGCATCGACGTCATAAAGGCGCCACGCTACGGTATTGTGGGTCAGTCGGGCGAAGTAGAATTCGCCGTGCGCGAAACAGGTCGCAAAGGCGGCCCCCAGGAAGCCGTCACCCTCAAGGTGCGCCGGACCGGCAAGCCCGATGAGACCGTGCGCACCGAAATCGGCAAACCGGTCAAGATCGAGATGAGCTTCCCCCACGCAGGGGCCAACATTCTCGAGATCGAGCTTGATACGGCCCAAGGCGAGTTGACGCCCGCCAACAACCGTGCCGTCGTCTCTGCCGACGGCGTTCGCGAGAATCTGCGTGTGCTCCTCGTGTCGGGCGAGCCGCATGCGGGTGAGCGTACGTGGCGCAATCTCTTGAAGTCGGATGCGGCCGTCGATCTCGTTCACTTCACCATTCTGCGCCCGCCCGAGAAGCAGGATGGCACACCGATCAATCAGCTCTCGCTCATTGCCTTCCCGACCAAGGAGCTGTTCTCGGACAAGATCAAGGAATTCGACCTCATCATCTTTGATCGCTATGCACACCGGGGCATTCTTCAGATGCTCTACTACGACAACATTTCCCGCTTCGTGGACCAGCACGGCGGCGCGCTTCTCATTGCGGCGGGCGACGACTATTCGGGTAAAGCGAGCCTCTTCCGGACGCCGCTCTCTCCCGTTCTTCCGGCAATGCCGACCGGAGAATTGATCGAAGAACCATTCAAGGCCAAAATCACGCCCGATGGCTTGAAACATCCGGTCACGCAGGGCCTGCCTGGAGCGGGTTTCGGCGATACGCCGCCCTCTTGGGGACGCTGGTTCCGTCAGGTCGACGTAAAGCCGATCCGCGGCCGTACGATCATGCAGGGGGCCCAGGACAAGCCGCTTCTGCTCCTCGATCGCAAGGGTAAGGGCCGCGTTGCGCTTCTCACATCCGACCACGCCTGGCTCTGGGCGCGCGGCTTTGAAGGAGGCGGGCCCCATACCGATCTCCTGCGGCGGCTGTCGCATTGGCTCATGAAAGAGCCCGATCTCGAGGAGGAACGCCTCATCGCCAGTGCGTCGGGACTAAAGCTCACGATCGAGCGCCGTTCCATGGAGGAGACGATCAAGCCGATCTCACTTTCAACTCCGGGCGGAGAGAAGTCCGAAATCTCACTCGAGACCGCTGGACCGGGCCTGTGGCGTACATCCATCGATGTTAAAATGCCCGGCCTTTACAAGGTCGAGACCGAGGGGCCGAACGGCCCGCTAACGGCCGTTGCACACGCCGGCGCCGAAGATCCGCGGGAAATGAACGAGGTCACGGCGACAAATGAAAAGCTGAAGCCAATTCTCGAAGGAACGGGTGGTGGCGCCTTTTGGACGCGGAATGCCGGTGCGGCGCCGGAAAAAATCGAACTCCCACGCATCACTATGCTCGCCAATGCCAAAGTGTTCGCCGGCTCAGGATGGCTCGGCCTCAAGGATCGGGAAGCCTACGTCACGCGCGGCGTAAAACTAACACCAATGTTTACCGGCCTCGTGGCGCTTGCCATGCTGCTCTCGCTGCTCGCGCTCGCGTGGTGGCGTGAAGGCAAATAATACGGGTCTGCACGCTGGCTAGGCGCCGGCATTCCCCATCAAAGACTTGTTGAAATCCCGGCACGCTGTTCAGAGATTGGGCGGTGATGGTGCGACTCGCATAGTTTGCTAGCAACAGTCGGGAAAAACTCGATAGCCCCCGGGAAACGCTCCCAATGGACCTCCTATTTCGCATCGTCTATGCGGCCCATGCCAACGGTACGCACCACAAGATTGCACTCGACTCCTTGAAGCATCTCGCAAACACAGAGGCCGAAGCTTGGCGGCGCCTTTTCCTTAAGTATGTCGATTTATACCTCGAGGGCTCGAAGGCCCCCGACGACCAATTCAAGGATTTCAAGAACCATGTGCTCCACGTTCGCGATGATTATTGGGGCGGCGCGCCGGAGAAGGCGCGCAACTGGTACACTCACGTTGTCGAAGCGCTGACGCGTGGGGACTGGCCACAGGCCGTCTATGCGGCTGGCATTCTGAGCCATTACTATTCCGATCCAGTAATGCCCTTCCATACGGCGCAGTCGGAAGCCGAGAACGCCATCCATCGCGCTGCCGAATGGTCGATCAACCGCAGCTATGATGATCTGCGTTCCGAGGGCGAGCGACACTTTTCCTCGATCCTGATTATGAAGCCCGAAGGCGCCCACTGGCTCGAGGATCTCGTGATCCAGGGTGCCGAGAGGTCGAACCCGTACTACGAGAAGCTCTTGGCGCATTACGACATCCATGCCGGTGTCGTCGATCCGCCGTCGGGCCTCGACAACACTGCTCGCAAGATCATTGGCGAACTTCTCGTCTATGCATCGCAAGGCTTCGCGCTGATCCTTGATGAGGCCATTGCCGAATCTAAGGCAAGGGCCCCAGAGGTGAGGCTCACGGTGGAAACCGTGCTCGCGGCACTCAAGACCCCGCTCAAATTCGTGCAGAAGAAGCTTGCGGATGCCGCCGATCGCCGCATCGTCGAGGCCATGTACGACGAGCTCCAAGCAACCGGCAAAGTCGATCGAACGCTGCCCGATGACGACCGGTGCGTGCGAGATCTGTTTGCCGCGGAGGTTCTCGCTCCGCGCGCGTCGCAGCGCACGGCTGAGCGGCGCCAGCGCCTTCCCGGTGGTACGCATTTCAAAGCAAAGCGGCCGCCACGCGACGCGGCGATACCGCCCGCCGCGAGCGCCCACTATCTGACGCCACCGAACACAGCCAAAGCGGAGGAACGGACCCACGTTCCAACAGCCGAAGAGATGCACTCTCCGCCCGAGCTGTCGTCGCTTAGGATCCAGCGCGCTCGAACCTTGACCGACGCCGACGACATTATCGACGCGCCTTCGATCGGGCCCAGAATGGCCGAAAGACTGTCGGCCTTTGGGATGCGCACGATCGGCAATCTGCTCGAGGCGGACGCGCACTCGGTCGCGATGAAACTCGGCGATCGTCGAGTTAGCGAAGCAACCATCCGCGACTGGCAGGATCAGACACGCCTTGTCATGACGATCCCCGGTCTGCGCGGCGGGCATGCCCAACTTCTTGTCGGCGCGGGTTTTCGCACGCTAGACGCCATCGGCGCGACCGATCCCGACAAACTATGTGCCGATATTCTGGCCTTTGCCTCCACAATTGAAGGCCAGCGCATTCTGCGCGACAGCAACGCACCCGATATCGAGCGCATCAAGGGCTGGGCAGATCACGCCCGAGCAACCAGAGCCGCTTAGGAAGCCTGGTCATCTGCCAGCCAATTCGCCGCTTCTATCAGGACGAGGAGGTTCGGTGGGTGGAAGGTCTCGCTTGTGGCCATCGCTAGCTCGTCCGCCACACCCCCTTCGTCGAGCGTCCCTGGGGGACGATCGAAACCTGTCGGGCATCAAAACTTGGTGAAGAATTAGATTGCGTGCTCTGCGATACGGAACCTGCAACTCAGCCCAGACGCTTAGTACTTGCGAAGTGCCGCCTTAGCGGGCATTGTAACGCCATTCCGAGGGGTGCCGGTTGGCCCGGCTGAGACCGCGAACGCGATCGCGTGGACCCTTTGAACCTGATCCGGGTCATGCCGGCGAAGGAACGGAGAGGCGTCATTGCTTGATCCCAATCCCGGCACCCAAACAAGAATTCGCGCGGGAGTAACCGCGTGCCGAGGTCTCTCGTCTTCGCTGAAAGAATTCATTGGGAAGTGAGAGAGCAATGAACAAGATTTCGCGCGCCAAAGCCGCTTCTGTCCCCAAAGTCACGACCGGTCCCATCTCAGCAAGCTCCAAGATCTATACCTCGCCAGCAAGCCACCCTGAGCTTCATGTGCCCTTCCGCGAGATCGCGCTCCAGATCGAGAGCGGCGAAGGATCCTTCCGCGTCTACGATTCCTCCGGTCCCTACACAGATGAACGGGCGCGCATCGACGTCGAGATGGGTCTGCCGCGGATCCGCGAGGCATGGATTGCAGAACGCGGCGGCGTCGAGACCTACCAAGGACGCCAGGTGAAGCCCGAAGATAACGGCAGAGTATCGAGCAAGCACGCCGCGCGCGATTTCCCGAACAAGCCCTTGCCGGCCCGCGGCGTCAATTCGCTCCCCCTGACCCAGCTCGAATATGCGCGGGCCGGCATCATCACCAAGGAGATGATCTACGTTGCCCACCGGGAAAATCTCGGCCGGCAGGCGGCTCTCGAGCGTGCCAGTGCAGCGGTTAGAGACGGAGAAAGCTTCGGTGCGTGCATTCCTGAGCACATCACGCCCGAGTTCGTGCGCGACGAAATAGCCCGAGGTCGCGCCATCATCCCCGCGAACATCAATCATTCCGAGCTCGAGCCGATGATTATCGGGCGCAACTTCCTCGTGAAGATCAACGCCAACATCGGCAATTCGGCGGTGACCTCCTCCGTCGAGGAAGAGGTGGAGAAAATGGTGTGGGCGATCCGCTGGGGTGCCGACACCGTCATGGACCTCTCTACGGGGCGCAACATTCACACGACGCGCGAGTGGATTTTGCGCAACAGCCCGGTGCCGATCGGCACGGTGCCGATCTACCAGGCACTCGAGAAGTGTGGCGGCGATCCCGTGAAGCTCACGTGGGAAATCTATAAAGACACGCTAATCGAGCAATGCGAACAGGGTGTCGACTACTTCACAATTCATGCCGGCGTGCGACTTCCCTACGTGCCGCTCACCGCCAATCGTGTGACCGGCATCGTCAGCCGCGGCGGTTCGATCATGGCCAAGTGGTGCCTCGCGCACCACAAGGAGAGTTTCCTATACGAGCGCTTCGACGAGATTTGCGACATCATGCGCAAATATGATGTCTCGTTCTCGCTCGGCGACGGACTACGCCCAGGCTCGATCGCGGATGCCAACGATCGCGCTCAGTTTGCCGAACTCGAGACCTTGGGAGAGCTCACCAAGATCGCCTGGAACAAGGGCTGCCAGGTGATGATAGAAGGCCCCGGCCACGTGCCGATGCACAAGATCAAGATCAATATGGAAAAGCAGCTCAGCGAGTGCGGAGAGGCGCCATTCTATACGCTGGGCCCGCTCACGACCGACATCGCGCCGGGCTACGACCACATCACAAGCGCCATCGGAGCTGCCATGATCGGCTGGTACGGCACGGCCATGCTCTGCTATGTGACGCCCAAAGAGCACTTGGGACTTCCCAACCGGGATGACGTCAAGGCAGGCGTCATCACCTACAAGATCGCAGCACATGCCGCCGATCTCGCGAAGGGGCATCCGGCAGCCCAGCTGCGCGACGATGCGCTGTCGCGGGCCCGTTTCGAGTTCCGCTGGGAGGACCAGTTCAACCTCTCGCTCGATCCCGACACGGCACGCTCGATGCATGACGAGACGCTGCCTAAGGAAGCCCACAAGGTCGCTCACTTCTGTTCCATGTGCGGGCCCAAGTTCTGCTCTATGAAGATCACCCAGGACGTGCGCGACTATGCGGCGAAGCAGAATGCGCGCACGGGCGAGGCGATTGCCGAGTTGCAGGAAGAAGTGGGCTCCATCGATCCGCAGGCCGGCATGGATGCCATGAGCGCCAAGTTCAAGGAGATGGGCGGCGAGCTTTACATCGAGGCCGAAAAGGCCGTTCAGGAAGTCAAGAAGAAAAGGAAGGCTTCGAGGTCAGCATAGCTTCTGCGACCTTTCCCAAGAGATCGGTTATGCGCGGCGGCTCATTCGCGAACGGTGTCGCAGCGTGAACGATAGCAAGTACGCGCTATTTCAAAGAAATCATGAGATGCAATTTCTGTTTGGCCATGCCGCGGCCACGAGTGGCGCTAAAATCCGATGCCCGGTCAATCGCGCAAGTGAGTGTAATTCCCTGACAGCAGTGATCCCGTGTCCTGCTTAAACCAGCCAGAGCAAGTAGGCGATGGGTGATCGAGATTTGACATTGGCAAAGCTCGTCCAGCGCATCTCCGACATTGATGCGCAGGAGTGGGACGCCTGCGCCAATCCGCGCCCCGAAATGTTCAATCCCTTCGTGTCGCACGCCTTCTTGAAAGCGCTCGAAGTTGCAGGCGCCGTCGGCCCCCGAACGGGCTGGATCCCGCAACATCTCGTCATTAATGACGACGAGGGACACCTCGCGGCGGCGATGCCCCTCTATGCCAAGACGCACAGCCAAGGCGAATACGTATTCGATCACGCATGGACCGACGCATTCCATCGCGCGGGCGGAGAGTATTATCCGAAACTCCAGTGCGCCGTTCCGTTCACACCTGTGCCAGGACCGAGATTGCTCATACGCCCGGGCAAGGCGACCGAACCGCGCCAAGCCCTTCTCGGCCGCGCCGCCATCGCGGCTGCAGACCGGCTCGATGTTTCATCTCTTCATGTCACGTTTCTCACGGAACGCGAGTGGCGGGCACTCGGCGCGCTCGGTTTTCTATTGCGCACCGGCCAGCAATTCCACTGGCAGAATCGTGGCTATGCGACGTTCAACGACTTCCTCGCCGATCTCTCCTCTCGCAAGCGCAAGATGATCCGCAAGGAGCGGCAGGAAGCGGTAAATGGGGGCATCCGAATCGAGCTCGTATCTGGCCCCGGCCTCACGGAAGCCCATTGGGATGCGATGTTCCAGTTCTACATGGACACCGGCAGCCGGAAGTGGGGCCGCCCCTACCTCAATCGGAAATTCTTCTACCTTCTCGGCGCCGCCGTGCCCGAGCGGTGCCTCCTCATCTTCGCTAAACGGCGTGGAACGTACGTGGCAGGCGCCCTCAATCTCATCGGCGGCGACTGCCTTTACGGGCGATACTGGGGCGCTACTGAGCATCATCCCTGCCTGCACTTCGAGATCTGCTACTATCAAGCCATCGATTACGCGATTGCACATGGTCTCTCGCGCGTCGAGGCAGGTGCCCAAGGCGAACACAAGCTCGCGCGCGGCTATCTGCCCTCCCTAACTTATTCCGCCCACTGGATCGCAAACGAGAGCTTCAGGGAGGCCGTTGCACGCTATCTCGAGGTGGAGCGGCGCGAGGTCTCCGAGGCTGTCGAAGTTTTGACGGGATATGGACCTTTCAAGAAGACATGCGTTGAGGAACAGGATTGACGCGCCACGCGCGCACTGCGAAGAACGATCACGATCAAAACCCAGGACGCCCCATGACGTATGATCCCAACAACATCTTTGCCAAGATCCTTCGCGGCGATATCCCGTGCCACAAGGTCTATGAGGATGCCGACGCCCTCGTCTTCATGGACGTGATGCCCCAATCAACCGGTCATGCGCTCGTTGTGCCGAAGGCGGCCTCGCGAAATCTCTTCGACGCCGATCCGGCAGTCCTGGCCAAGGTCCTGCCGCTCGTCCAGAGGATCGCTGTTGCATCGAAGAAGGCATTCGGCGCCGATGGGATCTCGGTGTGGCAGTTCAACGAGCCGGCCGGTGGGCAAACCGTATTTCACCTCCACTTTCACGTCATACCGCGCTTCGACGGCGTGCCCTTGAAACCTCATTCCGGCAAAATGGAAGATGGTGCCGTTCTTGCCGCCAACGCTGAGAAATTACGCCAGGCCTTGTGAGGCCGGCACGCGTTCCTAATCGGCGTTTATTTCACTTCGCTCCTATGGCGTCTCGTAGAGCGATCGATAGGCTTCGGCCTGCTCCTTCGGCATCCGCTTCAACAGCGGCCGCATGGTTTCGTTTCCAACCATCTTACCGTTGCGCTTATAGAGCCAGTCGGAAATCTGATCCTCACTGAACTCGTAGCGCTGGCCTTGAGTGACGCTTTTCACAAGTGTCGGCGTATTGCTGATGATGCCAGCGATCTTTCCCTCCTTGCGCTCGATGTTAGTGAGCCAAAAGTGCTCGGTCTGACCCTTGTCCGAAATCGCTACCTTGAGCGCAAAATCGGCTTCGCCAGTGCCTGGCTTCTCGAATGTCGACCAGAAAGCTCCGAGGGAATTGCGCGCCGTCATGATTGCCGCGTTCATCTCCGCATCTACGATGCGCACCACGTCGGCGTGTCCCTGGAC
>CAZSNH010000001.1:22260-41228 GCA_964607855.1 uncultured Hyphomicrobium sp.
AGATGCAACGCTGATTGTTTTTTCCCTCGCTGCCGCTGAGGGTTGTTTCGCTTCTGCGACCACGACCGGTTTCTCGGGGGCAGCGGGCGCGTCCTTCGCGGCCTCCGTCCCGGTCTGCGTGGGCGCGGCCGGGGCCTCCACTTTGGCAGCCTTAACCTGCGAGGCGGAAGGCGGTGCTGCATCGCTCGGCTTCGCGGCCTCCTCAACCTGGGCGGGGCCGGCGGGCATCTCCTCCGTCTTCGCTTCTGCAACCACGGCTGGATTGGTGGCGGGCTGAGCGGCGGGCGCGGCTGTTGTAGCGGGGGGAGCTGCGGGCGTTTCTGCGGGTTTAACGGCGGTAGGATTGGCGGCGGCCGTGGACGTCGAAACAACCTGATCTGTTGCTGCGGTTGTCGCGACGGGCGTCTGCGCCACATTTGACGAGGGGCTCGGCCCACTCGGGCCCGGCTTGTCCTCGGTGACGGCAACAGAAACCGGTGCGGCTTGCACGGCGGACACCTTGGCCGCAGCCTCAGTTCCTGCTGCGGCCTCTGGTGACCTCTCCTCTTTGATCCTGGCGAGCCACTTGCCGGATTCGCCGGCCGATGACTTCTGCGCGCCGTCTGCTTCCGCGCGCGTCTTGGCCGTGGAACGCGAGCGCGGCAGCTCGACGGCACGGGTCACCCTTTTTGAATCGTAACAGCCCGCGGCACAAACGACATTGAGAGCGCCCTCATCCAGGCTAGAGGAGTCGGAATCGGAGGTCGTCGCCATTTCGACATAGTCGACGGGCTGGCGCGCGCCCTTCTTTTCCTTAAAGACGATCTTGCCGCCAGGGCCACAGCCCGCTTCGCAGACGACCACGTTATGATCGGGATACTTTTCCTGTAGCGGATGCGGCTTCTGCACCGCGTTCTCCGCCTTTAGGGCTTCCTGAGCACGGCGGCCGAAGTCGTCAAGCTCCTCCGAGGGTTTCACGTGCGGAACGTTGGGATCGGGCTCCGCTGTCTTTGCTTTGTCAGCTGCCGCCGCGTCCTTCGTCTCATCTTTTTCGTCGCTGCCGGTGCCAGAACTTTTGAACCTGGACTTTATTGAAAAGCCGCTAGTGCCATCGGCGTCAGTACCTTCTGCGTCTGGATGCGCGGCATCAGCGTCGGCTTCACCCTTCTTCTTTGGTGCGTCTGCATCGACTTTCTTCGAGGAGCTAGAGCTGAAGCCAACTTTCTTCCTGGCGTCGGCCGTTTCGGATGGAAGCGCAAACCCGAGTGCTGCAGCGATGAATAGGACTTCGACAAGGTGGAGTCCGAACAGCTTCAAGGTACGCATGGGAACGGGAGCCTCGGCTAGGAGAAATTGATTGTTCAGGAATTTCACTCTCGCAAACGATGGTTAACGAATTCTTCCGGTCTCAATCGGCCGGACGAATCCATCAAAGCTGCGCCTGCTGTCAGCGGCCGTGGCGAAACCACTGGTTCTCGCCCGTGACAGCGTTGATCACGTGAACATTGCGGAAATCGGTATTTGGTGCTGCGAGGGCGGCCGTGCGAGCCGGATCATCGCGTTCGGGCTCCAGTCTTTCCTGCAGCTTCTTGAGGGCCGTTGGCGGAGCCTTGGGCGGCTTTGCGACCGGCTTCTCAGCCACGGCAACGACTTTGGTTTCAAAGGGCGGGATGACGGGTTCCGCTTTCTTCTCATTGAGCTCTTTGAGATTGGCGGGTGGCATCGGAAGCAGTCCGTAATAACCGGCGATACAGGGATCGGTGAGCTTCTTGGCTGGAAGGTCATAAGAGTTGACGTATTGAATGCGTCCGCCGTCACAGATGTAGGCCTCATCGGCAAGTGACGGTGCCGGGGTAGCAAGCGGCAGTACGGCAAGAGCGGCAATTTCCCATGTTTTCGACCGCGGCATGGCTCACCTCGCTTCGATGTCGAGGTGTCACGATACGGCACGCCCGTTAATCAATGGTTTACCTCGGCCCATCAGGGCCAATCGGATACTTCCAGTAGTCCCCCTTGGGCGTCGGTACCTTCGAGAGAATTGGGATGCGTTTGTCCGGCGGCCGCTCGCCGGTCTGGATCAGAAGCCCGATGTCGTTGAGCAGCGCGTTGCTTTCAGCGTAACCTGAATGATTGATGCCGAGGCTATCCGTCGAAACCGCCGTCACATCGATGGTATCGACACCGGGCAGAACGAGCGGCCCGCCTGTGGGTACGTCGCCTGCGCGCGGGATACCACCATGGAAGCGGCGCGAAACGCCGAGCGCCCGGTCGTTCGCGGCGACATAGAGCGTAATACCCTTGGCGAGTCCACCAATTTCATTGGCAATGTTCTCGAAGTTGTCGCGATCGACATCGGGCGCGGCCAGGATGATCTGGTCGATGACGACGTTGGGTTTCACGCGTCGCAGATCTTTTAATACCTGAAGGACCGGCTGATTGCCCATGCTGTGGGCAATCACGCTGACGGCCTGGGCCCCCGATTGCGACACCACAAGTTCCATGAACTCGCGCATGAAGGGCTCGGATTGTCCGGAACTTTCGCGATCGTAGGTATAGCTCGCAACTCCGCCGCCGGAGGGCCAGCTGTAGAGGAAGGGCGCACCATCAAACTTGAGGTCGTGGGCGATCTGCGCCGTCCGGAACACCGCGTTGTCGAACGTCGTATTGAACCCATGCACGAATATAAACGCCTGGTCCTTGAAGCGCGACGATGACTTCAAGCGCTCCTTGACCAGGGCGAGAAATTCTTCGCGTGTCAGCGAGCGCATTTCGCGCATAGTGAAATGCTTGCTAGGATCTTCCGCCTCTTCGTAAATCTTGACGTCAAAGTAGGGAATGCGCACCGACCAAGGCCGCTCAATTTGCGGCACCTCGTGCGCCGAAGGAACCGAGACGAGAGCTTGACCAAGCTCCAGTTTGCGTGCTCGTTCAAGCCCGAACTTGAGCCGCTTCTCATCCGGCATCCGCGCCCGATCCGTGCCGAAGTAAACAGGGACCACCGAGAACATGGGTTTCTCGGTCTCGACTGGGGAATCAGCACCGGCAGCGGCTTCGACGCGCGATTCGGCTTCCGTCGAAGCCACCGGGGGCTCCTGAACGCCCCGCGTGGCCTCTTCGTTTTCTTCAATTGACGGGACTCTTGGTGGCGCAGCAACCGGCGCAGGTGCGGGCGGAGCTGCCGCTGGCGCAGGAACCGCCTCTAGCTGCATTTCACGAGCCGGCCGCTCGGGCTCCACTGGCTTTTCGGCCTTCTTGGGCCGTCCTAAACCCCCTTCCAATTCGCTGGGCGGAGGCGCTCCGGCCATCTCTGGCGCACTCCGATCTGTGCCACCAAGATAGACGAAGGCAATGACAGGCAAGAGAAGGAGTGCCGGAAGTGCGAGTCTGAGCAGGATCTTACCTGCAGTTGGTTGACCAATCGAGATACGCCACAACATGGCGTAAACGCCCACCCCCGCGACAATCGCCAAGAAAGCCCAGAGTCCGCCTGAAAATTCGAACATCCCTCACGTCCCGTAAATTGAACGACCGCAATGCGCGCTGCAAAGCGCTCATATTTGAGACAGAACTTAGCCGGGCCTGGGGCCAATTGGCAAATTGGCCCGCCGGTTGAGCCGGCCTCGTGGACGATATCCTTGCGGCGAACCATCGCCCGCACCCGATCGTCCTAAGGCTTGCGCGTGGGCACAATTTTCTTCATAGGTCCGATCCCGCCCCGGGAGTAGCGCGGGGAAAGAAAAGGCGAAGGTATGTCGGCTCGAAGCGAAGGCGGAGACAAAGCCTCCATTGCGGAACTCGCAGAGAGAATTCGCGCCGGAGACAGGGCCTCACTCGCCCGCGCAATCACGCTTGTCGAAAGCACCAATCCCGATCACGGAAAGCGAGCCTCTGCCTTGTTGCAGGCGCTGTTGCCCGCTACCGGAAGGGCCTTGCGGCTCGGAATCACCGGCGTGCCCGGCGTCGGCAAATCGACCACCATTGACCAATTGGGCATGAACCTCGTCGAAGCTGGACACCGCGTGGCCGTGCTCGCTGTCGATCCGACCTCAAAGCGCACCGGCGGATCGATACTTGGCGACAAGACGCGCATGAACCGGCTCGCCCAGTCGCCGGCGGCTTTCATTCGACCCTCACCCACGTCGGGTACGCTCGGCGGGGTTACGCGCAAAACCCGCGAAACGATGGCCCTCGTCGAAGCGGCCGGATTCGATGTCGTGATTGTCGAGACGGTCGGTGTGGGGCAGTCCGAGGTCGCAGTCGCCGACATGGTCGATTTCTTTCTTGTGCTGCTTCTCGCCGGAGGCGGCGACGACCTTCAGGGGATCAAGAAGGGCGTCATTGAGCTTGCCGACATGATCGCCATCAATAAGGCCGACGGAGATAACGTCGCCCGGGCGGAGCGGGCCGCCTCCGAGTACCGTGGCGCACTTCAGATTTTTACGCCGAAAGATGCTCAGTGGATGCCACCCGTTCTCACAATCTCGGGCCGCGAGAACAAGGGACTCGATTCGCTGTGGGGTAAAGTCGTTGAATACCGCGACCGCATGACAGCCTCCGGCGCCTTTGCTGAACGCCGGCAACGTCAGGTGGTGCAATGGATGCGGGACATGCTCGAGGACAAACTGCTTTCTCGCGTGAGAGAAAATCCGAGGCTTGCCTCGCGCCTCCCGGAAATTGAAGCAGACGTTCGTAACGGCACATTGCTTCCAACTCGTGCCGTCGACGAGATTCTGACCTTGATGGGTCTTTGAGGGCATCCTCCTGCTTGCCGTTCATCCGTTGTCTGTCTAGTATAGTAAGAATTGGGAGGGAATTTTGAGGGGAGTTCCTTCACCCGCAAATTTTATGATGCCCCGAGCGGCGGCGGCGTTGAGGCGGAGAGCGGATCTCCGCGGGTGGCGCTGTGTTCGGAATCCAAGCGAAAACTAATAGGCCGGAACGGCACGAAGCGCGCGGCCCTGCCAACAAGCCGACGAAAGAATTCTTGGCCGAGGTCACGGCGGAAGAATGCTTGCTTGCCCGCGAGCTCGAGAAAGTGATGTCGCATCCGCCGGTCCGCCGGCCATCTGATGACGAGCGAAACTCCACGTCGCTTGCTCCGGAAAATGAAGCCAACAGTCGCCTTCGCGCAGAGAACAGCGATTTTTCCTGGATTTCGGAGAACGACGCACTCGCGCCAGGTGTGCAGGCGGAGCTGGCTTCAAGTGCCGATGAGACCGAGGTGCGGGACCAGCAGCGCAAAATGGCCACAGCGAACTCTGCGGCTTGGCTGAAACGGGCGCGCCGTGAGCGCACCCGAGAGCGACTTCGCCATGCAGTGGCCTATGTCCTCGCAGTCCTTATTGGTGGATTAACTGTTGCCGCAGCGGCGTATCTCGCGTCCGGACAGCATCTTGATGTTTTCGGACTAATCTTCTCCGGGGTCTCGCGAACCTTCTAGCCTGTCGGCGCTCGCGCAATATGGACGCGTGCAATGTCGAATGCTTTGCGCTAGAGTTTAGCTCTCCTTTAGGGAGGGGATCATGGCCCGCTATGCGGTAGGCCTCAATATCGGCGGCAAATCCGACCACGTGACGGTTGACGGCGAGGACGCCTTGATCGCTGCCCTCAAGGTCAAAACGGCCCAACCTGAAGCCCTTATCACGTATGTCCGCCGCCAAAACAAGCGCGGAGACTCCCGGCATCCCGGGCATTCGATTGCAAAGAGGAACTGAAACTCAGGGCAGCCAGCCCTTGTCGAGATCGAGTTCCTGCCGGCTCAACGAAGCTCCGTCCTTGCCGAAATGTACCGCCGTCCATGCGAGATGTGTGCCGGCCTCCTCCGAGGTTCGGGAGCGAAGGCTTATGAGGACAGTCTCTCCCTTCTTGGCTTTAATCGGGCGCAGCAATGGGAAATAGAGCTGCTCCCAGTGTGTTGCGGGAGCATCGGGAGCGGTCGACAAGTGCAACCCGGCCACTAGCTCCGTTTTCCACCAGTAGGCGAAGCCGAATATGGTCGCTGCAATGGCGAGCTTCCACGTCACTTCACCCTTTCGCCTGCTGTTGCTTTCCAATATGAGATTGACATCATCCCATATGCGCGCGCTTGCCATCCCATCGAGAAGATCACTCTTCTTGAACGAGCGCACATAGATATTGTTAAGGCTCATGATGCGCGCTGACGAGAGATCGATCCCATTCCCCACAATATCCCAGACCGTAAGTTCGCGATGGAATCTGTCTGAGACGACGGGCGCCACAAATTGCTGGATGCGGCGCGGAATGATTGCGCCTCCATCCTTCAGATGCCGGGCGCGTGCATCCTTCATCGTCTCGATGATGTTTTCCTCCAGCGCGTAATTCCCGAGCGTTTCGGAGACGACCAGATCGGCGCGCGGCGGATCCTGCATCTCTTGCGAATGACACGGCATGAGCTGGCAATTGCGCGCCCGGTTTTTCTTTAAGACCTCCGCAGCCACGCGAGCCACGTCGGCTTTTTCGTAGAGGTAGACCTCCCTCGCTCCGAGCTTGGCGGCCATCAGTCCCAGGAGCCCGGTCCCCGCTCCGATATCGGCGACCGCCGTCTCGCCCTTCACGATCGTCGCTTTGAGAGCCGCGAAGAAAGCTTCGTTGCGAACGCGGTCTGCGATGAGTGTGCGGTGATATTCGATGCGCATGGGCGCCTCAGAGTTTCAGATATGCGCCACGGATCTGGTATAAAGTTAGCGCCGTCGCCACAGCGAGATTAAGAGAATCGAGCTGCCCTGCCATGGGGATCTTGACGAGGCGCGTGCAGGTGCGCGTCAGGCTTTCGGATAACCCAGGCCCTTCACTCCCCATAACAAGGAGAACCGGCCCCACGTAGGAAACGCGCCGGAAATCATCCCTTGCTTCGAGATGCGTGCCGATGACATCGCCTTCCCAATTGGCGCGCCAGGCGAGGAAGTCCTCGCGGTTCATGCGTACCAGTGGCACCGCGAAGATCGAACCCATCGTGGCGCGAACGGCCTCCCGGGAATAGGGATCACAGGACGGTCCGACGAGAATAATTCCTGAAACTCCCACCGCGTCTGCCGTCCGGATGATGGTTCCGAGGTTGCCAGAATCGCGCACCTCCTCAAGAACGAGCCAGCATGCCTGCTTGCTCACGGCCCGGGTGCACGGCGCGTTGTGGAAGACCTGCCGATACACGCCGAGCATAGACTGCGGATTATCCTTGGACGCGAGCTTGGCGAGGACCGCTTGCGTCACCTCGATCACCTCGACCCCCTCGGTCAGCGCCCAGTCAATCAGAGCACGCGGCGCACCGTTCGAATGGGTGCCTCCCTGATAGACGAGCGTTTCGGGAACAAAACCCTGATCGCGGGCTGTTAGCAGAATGGACGCACCCTCGGCAACAAAGAGACCGGTTTCCTTGCGCTCCTTGCGCATGTCGAGTGCGTGGATGGCCTTGACGCGATCGTTCGTGAGGCTGGTGATGAGCTTCACTGTGTTCTTCATGAGCTCCACCTCACGAAGAGCGACGTCGGAACGCTATAGCCGCCATTTTCGCCCTTTATGGCCAGCTCACCCGCCTCGAACGTACCGCCACGCTTCGCGAGAGCCTCGCGCGTGAGCTGATCGAAGGCAAGCGCAGACGCGCGAATGGCATAGACGGAGAGCACAAGCGCCGACGACTTCGGCGCGAGAAGCGCTTCGCACCCCTCGAGCAGCGGCGAGAGATCCTTGAAGAGGTCCCAGACTTCGCCCCCGGGGCCACGGCCGAACTTCGGCGGATCGACGAGAATGACATGATAGCTCTTGCCGCGACGCACTTCACGGGCCACGAATTTGCGGGCATCGTCGAGGATCCAGCGAATAGGCGCCCCGGTGAGAGCCGAGGCATCCTGGTTCTCGCGTCCCCACTGAATAGCCTTCTTGGAAGCGTCAACGTGCGTCACCTCGGCACCTGCTCGCGCGGCGATCAGAGAGGCCGCCCCCGTGTAGGCAAAGAGGTTAAGCACCCGCGGTTTTTCACCTTCGACTGCTTTGAGGCGAGAAACCATCCACTCCCAGTGTGGCAACTGCTCAGGAAAAACCCCGAGATGCCAGAGCCCCTGCAGCCGGCACAACATGGACACCCCCATGACCCGCACCGGCCAGTTCTCCGGAACCGGCTTGTCGGCGCGCCATCTTCCTTTCTCTTCCTCTTCGTTGGACGCGGAGAAAACGGCGTGCGCTTTTGCCCAGACGGCTTTACCAAACCGCGGGCGCCAGAGTGCCTGGGATTCCGGGCGATCGACCACAATGGACCCGAAGCGCTCAAGCTTGCGCCCCAAGCCCGAATCCAGAAGTGCGTAATCGGGAAACCCTCCGGTCTCGAGCAGCGACAGTTGATGGGAATGCGGGGGCATAATTTCAGAATTCTGGAAACCACGGCCTCAGGCCGCTTTGTGTCGAACGAGCACGACGTTGAAGGTCGCCTTCCAAGGCCTGCTGCCTACTCGATCCTGACGACCTTCGGCGACTTCCACCCCGACGGATCCTCGGCACCACATCGGTAAATTCCCTAGGCTACATGCGAACTTCATTCGTGCTTCCTACCCGGACATTCGATGGCAAAATTGTCAAGCCGGAACCTCAGCGTTGCTCGCGTGAAGACGAATAGATGATGGAGGCCGTCAGTAGCGATATGCCAAGTGCAAGGTGTAGATGGGAGTAGATGGCCTCCGGCACGAGTGCCAATCCGCGCAGCCAGTCCACGTAACGTCCCGAAACCGCCTGCACAAGTCCGGCACCTCCCATACAGAAGAAGTTGGCGAGCGTGATGCCGCGCCCCAGAACGTGGTCAGGCAAGAACGACCGGATATGGGCCATGACGACGCTATATGTCATGCCCGTGAAGCCGGCGAGGCAGAGGAGAGCCGTTGCGACGAAAAGACTCGGCTGCGCAAGGAGAGCCAGGATGATAAACATGGTCGCCGAGGTGGCGCTCCCCGCGACGCCGAGCCATTTGCGAGTACCCGCCCATCGTTCGAGCGGGCCGTAGGCCAGTGCGCCTATCGTGATGGCCGCCGCCATCAAGAGAATGACATTGCCGCGTGCAATGGCGCCAAGCCCGTGGACCTCGGAGAGATAGGGCCCGATCCAGATCCCGCGCTCGGCAATCAGAATGCCATACCCGATCGTCATAATGGGCCAGATTGGCCATAGGGCACGGATCGCCATGATCTTAGCAAGCGCCTCGTGACCGCGCTCCCGTTCACCGGCGGGATGCGCCGCCGCGGGCGGATCGCGAACGATTGCATGGATGAAACCCGCCGCAGCCAGCATAACAACCGCGAGCACCACGAAGACGGCGCGCCATCCGAAGGCTTCGGCAGCAACTGCAAACGGCGTTCCCCCGACGAGATTGCCTATGTTGCCAAGCCCGATGATGGCGGATGCCAGCAAAGCGAAGCGATCAAACGGATAGATGCGCCCAAAATAATAGAGCGGCCCCATCAGCGTCGCCGAGCAGCCGATTCCGATCAGAGCCATGGCAAGCATAGCGCCGTCTTCGCTTTCCGCTGCCGCGAACAGTAAAGATCCCGCGACGCCTGCGAGCATGCTAAGGGAAACTGTCCGGCGCGGACCAAACTGGTGGAGGGCCGCACCGATGACAAATTGAGAAAGCGCGAATGTTGCGAACCACGCCGCGGAAATATTTCCGAGGCCGGTCGCCGAGAGGGAAAGCTCCGCCGAGAGTTCTGGCGCAATGGCCGCCAGGAACGCACGGAAGAATTGCGAGAGCAGATAGCCGGTCAAAAAGGCGATAAAGGATGACATGTGACGCTATATTCCGGCTTCTGCGACGGCTCGTTGGTTCGAAACGACTTCTAGTACAGTCCCGGCTGGAAAAAGCAGATCAACGCCCGGGACGCAGTGACGCGCTTGTCACGTTCGCTGCCCTGTTAACCGGTCAGAACCGGCCCCCTGCCGCTCAGAGCGGAGCGTTCCGCCTTATGTGCGCTCTTTGCTGTGGATTGTCGTTCGCTGGGTCGCCCAATAGGGCCCCGCAGGCGCACGCGCAAGTGATAGCCAAGGTCCTCTTCCATGAGGCGCCGCCAGACGCGCTTCCTCCCCTGCATCCGGGTGAGCGCAAATTCAGTATGGCTGCTTCCGCTGCCGATCTCGACGGGGACGGCGATATGGATCTCGTCATTGCTGCGGAATTCGCGGCAAACCGTATCCTCATCAATGATGGCGCTGGAAACTTCAAGGATGAGAGCAGGGCCCGGCTTGCCGGTATCACCGGCGATCATGAGGACGTAGCGATAGCCGATTTTGACCGCGACGGCGATCTGGACCTCGTGTTTGTCGGCGAAGACGATCAGGTGAATGGTTATCATCTCAACGACGGAGAGGGCTACTTCACAGACGTCACGGAGCGGCTGCCGCGGCGCGGCACTTCGAATGCCGTTGCCGCGTTCGATGCCGATCGGGATGGGGATGCCGATCTCGTGATTGGAAACAACGGACAGGACTTCATTTTTATCAATGACGGCCAGGGGAATTTCACCGACGAGACAGCAACGCGTTTACCCGCATCAATGGATATTACTCAGGAGATTGCGTCCGGCGACATCGACGGCGATGCAGACCTGGATCTCGTCATCGGTAACGAGGATGGTAACAAACTCCTTCTCAATGAGGGCCACGGCCGCTTTACATTAGCCCCCGAAGGACAACTCCCCCTTCCCCGCATTCAGGAGGAGACGCGAAACGTCGACCTTGCCGATGTCGACCGCGACGGCGATCTCGATCTCTATTTTTCGAACGTCCGGCTCTTCCAGAAACGCGCCGATCCGCAGGATCGGCTGCTGATAAATGATGGCCACGGAAATTTCTCGGATGTGACGGCAACCCACGTACCGAGCGAAACTGAGAGCACCATGAGTGCCGCCCTGCTCGATGTGAATGGTGATGAATTCCCCGACCTCGTTACTGGAAATTTCGGTGATCTCACAGGTCGAACGGCGTTGGCCTCTTATCGCATCAGCCTCAACATGGGAGATGGCCGCTTCCAGGCATCCTCGGAAGCCTTGCCACATGGCATAACGGGCAACGGAATGGATATCGAGCCTGCCGACTATAATGGAGACGGCATTTTGGATCTCTTCCTTGCAAGCCGCGGCGGCCCGGACAGGCTCCTCATCGGCACGAAGCGGATGCGCCCTTAGCGCTTCCAGAGCGCCCGCAGTGCCTTCCAGTCGTCCGTTGAGCGATGAGCCTGGCTCGGCCAGCTCGCGGCGATCCAGTCCCGCGTCCCAAAGAGCCAATACCAGAGTCGGCCGCGCTTGTGCTCGCGCTCGGATAACATGTGGTCAAGCCGATTGAGCGATGTATTGATCGACTCGATGTGCGCCATCGGCTTGGCGACTTCCCGCTCCATCGTTTCCGTTAGGCGCGCGCCGAGGCTCGTCATCATCGACGCCCCTTCCTGGCGCCAGGTATCGATGGAGCTGGCCAGCGTGTGCTGGTTCGAATTGAGCTTCATGATCGCATCATGGACCTCATTGAGCTCCTGCGTATACGTTGCCTGCCACTCGCTAAATCGCACGGCCTGCTCGGCCGCCGTCCGCTCGGTCGCCGTCAAGCGCTGCGAGACCACTTCGACGGCGCGCGATAGCGACGCAATTGCTTCGTTGGTAACGGTGTTGGCGCCATCGATCACCCCGGCGAGCCCCTGCAGTCGCGCGTTCAAGGGGTCTAGAATTGCCGAAACCGCATCGCCGCTTTCGCTGTCAATCTTGCTGGTGATGGAACCGACGGCAGCCGAAAGCTCCGACTGAGCCGACATCATTTTCTCGCTGTCGGCTGCGAGGCTCTCGCGAACGCGGGTCAATTGATCGACGATCTCGCGCGTTGCGATTTCACGTGCCAGTATGCCCTCCTCGATCATGTCGAGGCGGCCGATAATGCCCGCGATATCGATCGTGCCGTCGGCGTTCACCGTAGGGCGGCTCTGCACAACGGTTTCGAGTGCCTTGATCTTGTCGCCAAGCAGGCCCGACGCGCGCTGATTCTCTTGCAGGCTTGCCTGTACTGCGCGCTCGAGTGCCGCTATCCGTTCGTTGACCGGCTGCATGTCGATTTGGGCAACACCCGTCTTGGCATTCGATAGCGAAGTCTCGAAGCCCTGCAACCGCTGCGATAGCGCACTCATAGACAGCGACAACTCTGCAAGGCGCCGTTCCAATCCAGCATCGGACGCTTGGGGTCGCTCAAGAACGGCGCCGGTCGGTCGGCTGGTGTCGTCGCGCGGTGTTCCGACGTCTCGCTGAAGATCCTGCAGAAGGCTGGTGAAGACCTTG
Source organism: uncultured Hyphomicrobium sp. (assembly GCA_964607855.1). GTDB lineage: Bacteria > Pseudomonadota > Alphaproteobacteria > Rhizobiales > Hyphomicrobiaceae > CAZSNH01. The sequence continues at coordinate 34,554 of CAZSNH010000001.1, forward strand.
CGCTCATTCGATAAGTCCGCACTCAGCGCGCGCACCATCTGCTCGAGGGAATCAATCCTGGAATTCTGGATGCTGTCCACCGGGGTGGCTTGAAAATCCGCGCGCGGCGGGCGGACATAATCGCCGTAATAGTAGCCGGGGGCTGCCGAGAGACGGAGCCGCCCCTGATCGCCAAAGTCGGCAGGACGGAGCTCAGATTGATAGGGGGTGCGCGTCACGAGCGCCTCCTGTGGCTGGGTGAAACGAGCGGAATTGCGGGCGAGAAGGGAAACGCCCGGAATACTGGGATCAGAATCCATTAGGACTTGCAGGAGATCATCGACACCGACGGGAGCGTGCCTGCGCGCAGCATTGGCGGCAGCAAGGCGCAATACCTCTTCCAATAACTCCGACCTGCGCGGAGTGCTCTTGCCACCGGTCAGTCCTACGGGAATGTCACTCGCAATGACGGTTGCCGTTTCCCGCCGCAGCGTTGCCGTGCGAACACCGCGGGCTTCCAGGATCTCGCTTGCAGCCTCGATTCGCGTCAGTGCATGCAGAAGATGCTCAAGCCGTACTTCGCCCGCGCGATTGAGAAGCGCCAGATCGAAGGCGTGATTGCAGCATGCAAGGACTGTCTCGTCGACCCAGATGGGGCCGGTGTGTGCAAAGCCTCCGCGGCCGCGACCCCCTTCCCCCGTTGGTCCACCCATCAGATCTGCAGATGTCGCCGTCCACGTCTGCGGCGTCCTCAGATCGAGATCATCGCCCCGATAACCCATCCCACTCACTCCCGGCGGCTTCTGTTTCTGAAGCCGTAACCTCGTCTGGCCAACACTAGCCCGTTCGGCCTTGCCTCGCGAGCGGGTACCCTATTTCATTTCAATACTGGTGAATTTCACAAGATTTAGGCAATTCAAGGCTCTAGCTTATATTGGCTAATATCTTGTCGCGCGAATGGCAGGCCAAATCGCAAACTTGGTTAAAAGAGGCTCGTGCGAACAAGCTCCTGAACCTCGGGGCCCTCATTTCTAGGGATGTTGATCTTGCGGCTTACTTCCACGAACTCCAGGAGATCGTCGGCAGGCGGTCTTAGGAGATCTTCCAATCCGGCTGCCGTGCCGGCATCACAGTCGAGCCAGCGATCAAAGTCCGCAGGGCCGATGATACAGGGCATGCGATCGTGCAGACGGGAGAGGCGAGCGTTGGCGGAGGTCGTCAGGATCGCCATCGATTCGAATTCGCTTCCGTCGGTGCCGAGCCAGTGCTCGAAGAGACCGGCCATGGCGAAAAGCGTGCGCCCGCCAGAGTCTCTTCTTGCCGAAGGTGAAAGCCTGATCAAATGCGGGACTTTGGCGCCTGACTTCCCCGTCCATTCGTAAAACCCATCTGTGGGCACGAGACAGCGGCGATGACGAAAGGAGGCGCGGAAGGATGGCTTCTTGGACGCCGTTTCAGAGCGCGCATTTATGAGGGTGGAGAACTCGCTTGGATCTTTGACCCAGGACGGCACCAGCCCCCAGCGCACGAGAGCGAATTCGCGCTGACGTTTAGCCGACAGGCGGACGATGCCGACGGGCTGAGACGGCGCAATGTTGTAGCGAGGCGGAAAGTCCTCCTCGTTCTGCAGCCCGAAATAGTCCCTTACAGCCTCGGGCGGGGAAGTCAGGCTGTAGCGAGAGCACATCGAGCACCCGTTCCATCAAGCGAAATCCCGGCCGCCCAGCCCCGCCGCACGGACCGGCAATCAACACAATCGCACCATATTCCGGGTGAGGCTAGGCACGGCAGAGTAGCACGTGGACCTTAGGTCCACTATGGTGAATGGGTTGGGGGGCGAAACTTGGACTTGAGACGATGGCGGGACTTGAGATTCTGAGAAAAAAGCTTGTCGTGACACTCATTCTCGTCGGCACGGGCGCCCTTTGCGCCGCGAGCGAAGCTCATGCTGCTGCCCCCGAGAACAAGCCCTATGACGAAAAGCTCGTGCGGCTCGCGGAAATTCTTGGCGCCGTTCACTACCTGCGCGAACTCTGCAGCTCGAACGAAGGCCAGTACTGGCGGGAGCGCATGCAAGAGATCCTTTCCGCTGAAGGCACGACGGCCCTTAGGCGAGCGCGCCTCACCCGCAGCTTCAATCAAGGTTATCGCAGCTATAGCCGTACCTACCTCACCTGCACCCCCTCCGCACAGACCGCCATCACCCGCTTCATGAGCGAAGGCGTGCAGATCTCGGAAGGTCTGCTCAAGAGCACGCCCTAGGCGCATTCCGTTATCTGACGATCGCTGAGCGATTTACTCTGAATTGTATCTGCGTCTTGCCGCGAGCGTATGGCATGCTACCTCACAAGTGAGATGCGTGGTCGACCGGGGGTAGACATTTCGAGTTCAATTCGTCAGGGAGCGCAGTCCGTGAGGGGTGAAATTGACCACACAGAACTCGCGACAAGCGAAGACAACAGCTTCCGTGCCCTCGGATTGATTCTGGCGGCCTGGGATGAAGGCACCGAAAGTGGTGTTGCTCCGGAACAAATGGCTTACGCTGCCTTGTTCACGGCGCTTGCCGATCTCGTCTCGCTCTATGGCGAGGAGGCCGTGATAAAGCTCGCACGCGGCCTCGAACGGCGGATCGAGTGCGGTGAGTTCACCCTCGACCGGGTGACCCAGTAAAAGCCAGTGAAGAGCAGGCTAGGCGCGAACGAGATGCTTGAAGATCATCTCACCGACAAGCACCAAGCCAAAGACAATCAGCAGCGCGCCCGCAATCCAATTGATCTGTTTCAGTCGGTCGGCATTGAGGTGGTGGCGCATACGCCCAATAAGATTTGAAAGCCAGATCCACCATGCCAAGCTCCCGCCCATGATGGAGGCCACCATCGTCAGCGCATCGACATTGCTTTGAACCTCGACAAAGGTGCTGACGCCACCGAAAATCGCGAAGAGTCCCAGGACAGCGCCGGGGTTGGTGATTGTGAGAAAAAATGTCTGGGGAATATCCCACACAAAGTCCTTCAACGAGGAATTTTCTTCATGCGTGGGATGAAGGGCCTGCAGGCGAGGCGCAGCGAAACAGAGCTTGGAGCCGAAGGCTATGAGGGCCAGGCCGCCGATGACTTGAATGGCCGTGCGGTGATACTGAACGGCGCCGGAGATCGCGCCGACGGAAAAACTGGCACAGAGCGCGATAAGACCATCGCCGAGGACGGCGCCAAGCCCCGCTGCAACGCCGCCCCAGAACCCGCGCTCGATCGCCCGCTGGAGGCATAGTACGTTTACGGGACCGACCGGAGCAGCAACGAGAATACCGATCAAGATGCCTGCCGGAATGATGAGCAGGTTGGGTATCAGCTGCATCTGTGTGAGATATCCCTGGCCGCCACGTCCGACAGTCTGTCGACTCCTCGCATTGCTTCCCCCGATAGACTCATCTACGTGCCGCCCGGCACATCGATTCGCCTCCTCACCGGCATCCTAGCCCTATATCCTGCCGGTGCAACGACGGTTCGATATCAGCCTGGCCTCTCACGAATTGGGGCCGAAATCGGCAGTCCATCAGATTTTCCCTGCCGTCCTAGCGGTGCATGTAAATGGTGTTCTGATGCTGATCCGCACCTGCGTTTAAGAGCATGTTTTTCTTTAAGTTTTCAACCACTCCCTCGGCAAAAAATTCCTATCCGCCCGGAAATAGAGCGCGTTAGTTGCTTTAAACACTCTCCCTCGTCTCGAGTGAATGCCCGGGGTTCAAATTTCGGTTATTGCGAATGCAGTCGAAAGACGACGTTTCGGAAATCCATTGGCTAAAGCACGGTCTCTGACATCTGGCTTGGAATCAAAAATCCAAGAACCGCACAGGTTCTCCCCTTGCCGGTCCAAAGAGCTCGCCCTGCCACATTACGCGACGGCCGCGCACATAAAGACCCACAGGCCAACCTTTCACCTTCTTACCGTCGTAGGGCGTCCAGGCCGCCCGGCTTTCGATCCAATTGTTGTGGATCGTCTCGGTTCGATTGAGATCCACGACCGTCAGATCGGCGTCGTACCCGCAAGCGATGCGCCCCTTGCCTCGGATGCCGAAAATCCGCTGCGGTCCATGGCTCGTCAAGTCGACGAAGCGTTCCAGCGAAAGACGGCCTGCATTCACGTGATCGAGCATGATGGGTACGAGCGTCTGCACACCCGTCATTCCTGAATGCGACTGAGGATACGGATGATCCTTTTCCGCCCGTGTGTGCGGCGCATGATCGGATCCCAGGATATCCACGACCCCCGAGGAGAGTGCGGCCCAGATGGCCTGCTGATGGCGTTCATCGCGCACAGGAGGGTTCATCTGCGCGTAGGTCCCTAGCCGCTCATAGCAGTCGGGCGCCACGAGCGTCAGGTGATGGGGAGTGGCTTCAACGGTCGCCCACTCCTTATGGTCCTTGAGGAACGCCATTTCCTCGGCCGTCGAAACGTGGAGAACGTGGATGCGTTTCCTATGCTTTTCCGCCAGCCCCACGAGTCGGCGGGTTGCAATGAGCGCAGCCTCCGGATCTCGCCAGAGGGGATGTGAAGACGGATCACCAGCTTTTCTCAGGCCCATCCGTTCCTTGAGGCGCGATTCGTCCTCGGCATGGAAGGAAGCGCGTCGCGAAATCCTTGCGATGATGCGATCGAGTGAAGGATCGTCGTCGACGAGGAGATTTCCGGTTGACGAGCCCATAAAGACCTTGATGCCCGCCGAGCCTTCGAGCCGCTCAAGACGCGGTATGTCAGCAACGTTTTCTCGTGTGCCGCCGACGAAGAAGGCGAAGTCGCAAAACATCCTATGGCGGGCCCGCTGCACCTTATCCGAAAGCAGTTCCTCGGTGGTCGTCAGCGGATTGGTGTTTGGCATCTCGAACACGACGGATACCCCGCCCATAGCGGCGGCGCGGCTTCCCGTTTCGAGATCTTCCTTGTGTTCCAGACCCGGCTCACGGAAGTGCACCTGCGTATCGATGACCCCGGGCAGGACGTGCAATCCCTTGAGATCAACGATGTCGGGGGCTTTGGCCGCCGAGAGCTGGCCGAGGGCTGCGATCCTCCCCTCCTTGACACCAATATCGCGCTCGCCAATTCCATCGTGGTTGACGACGGTTGCACCACGAAGGATGACATCAAACGTCTCGCTCATGAACCGTGAACTTTCCGTTGGCCGGCGATGCCCAGCCCCGTCGCACCGGCATTCCGCGCTTTTTTTGCTGGCAATTCCTGCTTAGGTATCCTTCCAACCCCAGGAAAACAATGACCGACGACAGAATGAACCAGATGAAACTTGCTGTTCTGCCGGAGAGAGGCGTGGTTGAGGTCTGCGGCAGGGACGCCGCAAAGCTCCTGCAAGGTCTCATTACCAACGATATCGAAAGTCTCAAGACGCCACCGCATGCTCTTTATGCGGCGCTTCTCACACCCCAAGGCAAGTTGCTCTTCGATTTCATTATGGTCCGGCGCGATGGGGGGTTCCTCCTCGATGCCCCATTAAGCCGGACACCCGATGTCGTGAAGCGGCTCACCATGTACAAGTTGCGCGCGGAGGTGTCGATTACCGACGTTTCCGATCAATGGAAAATTGCCGCCGCATGGGGAAGTGCTGATGCCCCCAACCTCTCGATTGCAGGATCGATTGTGGTGGCAGATCCCCGCCTCGCGGAACTCGGATTGCGCATTTTCTTACCAGCGAGCGCCTTGAATTCCCTCAAGGCTTGCGTCCCAGAAAGCGAATACCACCTCCACCGGATAACCTGTGGCGTGCCCGAGTGCGGCAGAGACTACGATTCCAACGATATTTTCCCGCACGAGGCGATGTTGGACCAACTCCGCGGCGTATCATTTGAGAAGGGCTGTTTTGTGGGCCAGGAAATCGTCTCGCGCATGGAGCATCGGGGAACGGCGCGCAGGCGGATAGTTCCCGTCATCGCAGAAATCCCTCTGCCCGGGCGTGGTGCGGAAGTCCGCGCCGGGGACGTCGTTATTGGGACGATGGGCACTTCCGCCGGGGCGCGCGGTCTAGCGCTGATCCGGCTCGACCGTGCGGCCGAGTTCAGAGAGAAGGCCATCCCCCTCACGGTTGAGGGAGCCCCTGTTCGCATTGAGCTGCCCAAGTGGGCAAAAATAAAGCCCACAAGCGAGCCTCAGTCCTAACCGACGGCGACTTTGGGCATCAGTTGATCCATCGCTTCCACCACGTGACTGGCGTACATGACCGACGGACCCGCCCCCATGTAGATTGCCATACCCAGGGTTTCCATGATCTCGTCTCGACTGGCGCCCCGATCGATGGCGGCTTTGACGTGGAAGGCAATGCAATCATCGCACCGCAGGGCCACCGAGATGGCGACCGCAATCAGCTCCTTCGTTTTCGTGTCGAGGGCGTTCGACTTCAGGGCTGCCTGAGAAATCGAGGCGAAGGCCTTCATGACCTCGCCAAGACCACCGGCTGCGCGCATCTCCTTGAGCGACGGCCCCAGCAATTTCGTATGTTCCTTCCAGTCGTTATACATCGCGTGTTTCCTCGTCTTGCAACACCGTTTGGGCGCATCTTATAGATATGGCGGCGCACTTACCCATTGATCAAAGTCTATGCGCGGCCCTTTATCGCGCCCGCAGATGTGGCGTCTCGGACAGCCACGGTCATCACCTCGGGGAGTCCTTTCAATGAAATCCGCTGAGCGCTGT
>CAZSNH010000002.1:0-9427 GCA_964607855.1 uncultured Hyphomicrobium sp.
CCGCCGCTCTCTGTCGCGTCAAGCTCGCCCTCGTTGGGTGAGACGATCGAGGTGCAGGCGGGTGATACACTCTATGGGCTATCGCGCCGCCATCACGTGTCGCTTTCCGAGTTGATGGCCGTAAACGCACTCAAGAACCCGAATTTGAAACCTGGCCAGAAGCTCATTTTGCCGGCTTCGAGGCCGACGCGGGAGGCCGGGCTGAAGCCTCTCACGACGACGGACGCCGCTCCGGCAATCGCTTCCTCCCGGACGGCGTCCGATGCAGCGCCTGCGGCTACCGCCGAGCCCGCACCCCCGGATTGGACGGGAACCTATATTGTGAAGCCCGGGGACAGTCTCTATGGCATCGCGCGGGCCAACAAACTCAAGTTCACGGACTTGCAGCGTTTCAACGGTATCCAAGATGTGCGTCGTGTGAAACCGGGCACCGTGCTTAAAGTGCCGGCCAGCGCCTCCAACGCCGAAACCAATTCTGCTGGCGCCGTCACAGCCGAAGCGCCCGCCGCGCCGCAGTCCAATACGTGGAACGCCACCGCACCGATTCAGCAGCCGACGACCATTCTCAATTCGACGGCAACGGCTCCCGCTGAGAAGCAGGTAGCCGCCAATGCGACAACGTCCGCAACGGATGCCAGTCCGGTATCCTCAGGATCTGGCTCGGTCGCGGAGAATTCGAAACTCCGCTGGCCGGTGCAGGGCAAGATCATTGCAGGATTCGGCCAAAGACCGGACGGCACGCATAACGACGGCATCAACATTGCCGTTCCGCTTGGCACCGAAATCCACGCCGCCGAAGCAGGAGTGGTTGCCTACGCCGGAAACGAGCTCAAAGGTTACGGCAACCTCATATTGCTGCGGCACGACAACGGCTGGGTGACGGCTTACGCACATGGCGATGAGCTGCTCGTTCGCCGTGGCGACAAAATCAAGCGCGGTCAGGTCATCGCCAAGGCCGGTAAAACCGGCCAGGTGGACCAGCCGCAGCTGCATTTCGAATTGCGGCAGGGTCAGCAACCGGTCGATCCGTCACCGCACCTGGAAAAACTCTGAGACGATTGGCGATCAGAGCGCAAGGCTTGTGAGCGCCCCAAGCGCACACAGGGGGAGCAGAACCGGAGAGGAGCAGGGCCGCTTGCTCCTCTTTTTTTTGTGTGACGACTGACGAGCTCAGTCACCGAGCCTTCTCTCGAGTCTGCCGGCAAGGTCCTGTATGTACTGCCAGGCGACGCGCCCGGAGCGAGCGCCCCGCGTCATACTCCACTCAAGGGCCTCGCGAACAAGCTCTTCGTCGTGAACCGGCAGATTGTAGTGGCTCGCATAGCCGCGCACCATTTCGAGGTAATCGTCCTGCGAGCAATTGTGGAATCCAAGCCACAGGCCGAAGCGGTCTGAAAGCGAAACCTTCTCTTCCACGCCTTCCCAGGGGTTGATGGCGGTCGAGCGTTCGTTCTCAACCATGTCTCGCGGCATGAGGTGGCGGCGGTTTGAGGTTGCATAAAAAAGTACGTTTGGCGGTCTGCCTTCCAATCCGCCTTCGAGAACGGCTTTCAGCGACTTGTAGCTCGTGTCGTCTTTGTCGAAGGAAAGATCGTCGGTGAAGACAATAAACCGGTGCGCGCTTTCTCTTAGAAACGAAAGGCATTGTGGGAGCGAGGCGATATCCTCCCGGTGGATTTCGATGAGCTTCAGTCCCGTCGCTTTGGTGCCCCTTGTGTCATTCGCAAGCCTCTTAGCCGCTTCCGCATGGGCCGCCTTGATGAGGCTCGATTTTCCCATTCCGCGGGCCCCCCAGAGAAGAATGTTGTTGGCAGGAAGACCTCGGGCGAAGCGCTCCGTGTTGGCGAGGAGTTGATCGGCATGCCGCTCGATACCCTTGAGTAGTTTGAGTGGGATCCGGTTTACAGCTTGAACAGGCGCGAATACTTCCTGTTTGGCATGCCATACGAATGCCTCCGCACAGTCAAAATCGGGGGCGCCGCTCGCACTCGGTGCGAGCCGATCGAGCGCAGCCGCAATGCGCCCGAGGAGGTCATAAAGTGGTCGCGGGGGAGTGCTTCGGGGTGGCATGGTGTCCAGGGGGGTCGGATAACGGATAATTTCAAGTCTCTATAGCGTGTTAAGGGCCTGGGCGGCCAGTGCTGAAACATCTTTCTCAAGGTTGCAAAGCGGCCCTGCGCCACTATAGTCGCGCCGGCAAACGAGCTATTGGCGGAGCTGGCTCGTCCAAGCACCTTGTCCGCCAAAAAACTCGCTTCAGAAACGGAAACAAGGAACCTCACTATGATCATCGACCCGGCCTTCGCGCAGACGGGCAGCCCTGCCGGAGACCCCCTGGGCGGCATCCTCATCCCGATGCTGATCATGATTCTGATCTTCTATTTCCTGCTGATCCGCCCGCAGCAGAACCGCGCCAAGGAACATCGGGACATGGTGGCGAAGATCCGGCGCGGCGACACAGTTGTGACGTCGGGCGGCTTCATCGGAAAGGTGAGCCGGGTGACGGACAATTCCGATGAGGTCGAAGTCGAGCTCGCCGACAATCTCAAAGTGCGTGTCGTCCGGTCGACGTTGATGGACGTGCGCTCGAAGGGCGAACCGGTCAAGGACGCAAACTAGGCTCAACTGCCTCTCACTTAAGACTTGCACCCGAACGAAAAAGACGGCTCTAGAGATGTTACACTTCGAACGCTGGAAGATTTTTGCCATCCTCGGAATCTGCTTGCTGGGTCTGCTGGCCGCGCTGCCCAATTTCTTTACCAAGGAGCAGGTTGCATCTTGGCCGACGTGGCTGCCGAAGAAGCAGATGCCGCTCGGGCTCGATCTCAGGGGAGGAGCACACCTCCTCTATTCCATGGATAGGACCGAGCTTGAGAAGGATTGGCTTGGTCATATTCGCGAGGACGCACGTAGGGTCCTTCGGGAAGCCAAGATCGGCGTCACTGCGATTGGTGCTGCTGGTAACGGCGTGCAGGTTCGGCTCATCATGCCGGACGACACCGAAAAGGCCATTACCGAACTCAATAAGCTCGCGCAGACGTTTGGCAACTTGTTTTTGGGCACGAGCGGCACCGATCTCAAAATCGAGAAGGGCGCGGAACCCGGCATCATTACGATCACGCCAACGGAACAGGGACTGGATCAGCGCATTGACAGCGCCATCACGACGTCGATTGAAACCATCAACCGGCGCATCAATGCGCTGGGCACGGCAGAATCAACGGTTGTCCGCCAGGGCCGCGACCGCATCCTCATCCAGTATCCGGGCCTCACGGACACGGCATCCTTGAAGAAGCTCGTCGGTGATACGGCGAAACTCTCGTTCCACGGTGTTCATTCGACAGTGAGCGCCGAAGAAGCCCGTCAGTCGCGCCCGCCTCTTGGTTACAAGATCTACGAATCAATCGAGAAGGAAGGCGAGCGCATCGCCAGCTCGTATCTCTTGTCGGAAGTCCCTGTCGTGGACGGCGAGGATCTCGTCGATGCCCAACAAGGCTTCGACCAGCAGACGAACGAGCCGGTCATCAATTTCCGCTTTAACACGTCGGGGGCCCGCAAGTTCGGCAAGTACACCCAGGACCATGTGAACGAGCCCTTCGCAATCGTGCTCGACGATAAGGTGATCTCGGCCCCCAACATTCGCGAACCTATCCTCGGTGGCTCGGGCCAAATCTCGGGCAACTTCACCGTCGAGACCGCAAACGCGCTCGCGATCCAGTTGCGCTCCGGTGCATTGCCGGCAAAACTCACGATCGTGGAGGAGCGCTCGGTTGGCCCGTCGCTCGGTGCCGACAGTATCGAGTCCGGCAAGATTGCCGGCCTCATCGGCCTCACAGCAACAGCGATCTTGACGGTTCTCGCCTACGGCACGTTCGGCGTTTACGCTGTGATCGGTCTCATTGTGCACGGCATTCTCATTCTGGCGTTGATGACCCTGGTTGGCACCACATTGACGCTGCCGGGTATTGCAGGCTTCGTCCTCACGATCGCCATGGCGGTTGATGCAAATGTTCTCATTTACGAGCGCATTCGGGAGGAGCTGCGCGCAGGGCGGACTCCCATCGCGGCCATCGACGCCGGGTTCAGCCGTGCCTTCGTCACAATTCTAGATAGTCAGCTCACCACGCTTGCGGCGGCGATTATCATGTTCTGGCTAGGTTCCGGTCCGATCCGCGGCTTCGCCGTGACGCTGACGCTCGGCATCCTCACCTCCATCTTCGCGGCCGTCACGGTCACCCGGCTTCTGGTCTCGCTCTGGCTCAAGAACACCAAGGCCAAGGTGAAATCGCTCGAAGTGCCGATCTAAGGAAGGCTAACACGCATGTTTCTGGTTCCCGACTTCAAGGGCTATGACTTCTTCCCTCACGACACGCGCTTGCCCTTCATGCGTTTTAAGGGGCTTTGCTTCGGGCTGTCGCTTCTTTTCATGGCGATTTCGCTGGCGCTCATCTTTATCAAGGGCTTCAACTTCGGTGTCGACTTCAAGGGCGGTTCCTTAGTTGAGGTGCGCGCTAAGGCGGACAAAGCCGACATTTCCGACATTCGCGGCAAGTTGAGCGGGCTCGGACTGAGAGATGTGCAAATTCAGAGCTTCGGCAGCGAGAGGGACGTGCTGATCCGAGTCGAGCAGCAGCACGGCGGCGAGGAAGCCCAGCAGGCGGCCTTGAATAAAGTGGTTGCAACATTGGGCGAAGGCTTCGAGCAGCGCCGCGTCGAGGTTGTGGGCCCAACCGTCTCGAGCGAGCTTCGGCGCACGGGCATCATTGCCGTTCTGGCCTCCATTCTCGCAATCATCATCTACGTGTGGTTTCGGTTCGAATGGCAGTTTGCCTTGGGCGTGGTCGTAGCGCTCGCGCATGACGTGCTGGTCACGGCAGGCATTTTTTCGCTTTTCCAGCTCGAATTCGACCTGTCGATCGTGGCGGCCCTGCTCACCATTCTCGGCTATTCCGTGAATGACAGCGTCGTCGTCGCCGACCGCATTCGCGAGAATCTGCGCAAATTTAAGAAGATGGAGCTCAACGAGCTTCTGAACCTTTCCATCAACGAGACGCTCTCGCGCACCATTCTGACGGGTGTTACGACGACTGCCGTGTTGCTTGCGCTCTACTTCCTCGGCGGCGAAGTGATCCGAAACTTCGTCTTTGCGATGCTCTTCGGTGTACTAATCGGCACCTATTCATCAATCTTCATTTCGGCACCGGTACTCGATTATCTTGGCATCAAGCGCGACTGGAGTGGCGCCGACGTGAAGCCCAAGGCTGCTGCTGTTAAATCATAAGTTCCATTCGCGCCGGGGTAGGCCGAAGAGGAGTTTGCCGACATGGCTCATGCGGCGGGGCGCTATCCGGGTCGGGCACCCATTGACGCCTATGGCAATGGAGGCTTCCGTTTTGCCGGCATGAGCCATCGCGGTTCGGTGCTGCTTCTGCCATCGGCGATCGTCGCTTGGCCGGTGGTCGAAGGCAAAGATCTCTGCCCGGAAGTCTTCGCCCCGATAATTGCCGAGAAAGCGCAGATTTCCATATTGCTTCTCGGCACAGGGCGGTCGATTGCACCTGCTCCAGCGTTCCTCGCCCCGCTCCTGCAAGAGCATGGCATCGGGCTCGATGTCATGGATACTGGGGCGGCGGCTCGAACCTACAACATATTGCTTGGCGAAGGCCGCAGGATCGCAGCGGCTCTCATCGCTGTTGACTAGATGGAGCGGGCATGGTGCGCGCGGTTCTCCCGGACGAGATCATCGAAGCGGCCCGGGACGGGGCGCCAAATTTCTATCTTTCAGCGTTGTTGGCCCCCCGCGCGGTTCGCAGCGACCTCATCACGTTCGCGGCTTTCATCGGTGAAATAGACCGGGTCCCGTTCTTGGCAGGTGATCCGAACCTTGGCCTCATTCGCCTGCAGTGGTGGATCGATGCCTTCGAGAAAACGGAGCCTGGAAGCAAGACTGGGCATCCCGTCGCAGACGCCGCTCTGGAACTGGCAACAGCCCGCCCCGATGTGTCGCGCTTCGAATTCGTTCACTACGCGAATGCGACGGCATATCTCCTTGGCACTGACGTGCCGTCCGAGGCCGAGCTTGCTAACTTTCTCTCGGGAACGTCGGGTCTCGTTTTCGATATCTGGGGAAGGCTCATTGGGGAGGCAAAATTACCCGAAGTGGAGGCGCTGACGAAACTTGCCGCGGCGGCATACGGCCGCGCGGTGTTGGCACAGAGTCTCGTGCGCCTTCTCGGTAAGGGCCGATGCCCGCTGCCGCTTGATTATTTCGACGGGAGCGATCCGCGCCAGTCCCTCGAAGGCGAGGCTCGTCGCGCCGTCGCCGCCGCACTATCACGCCTCGCGCAAGAGGCACAGAAGAACCTGGATCTCATGAGGCGTGGGCTCACCGCAAAGAGCGGGCGGATCGTCAAGGGCATGCTGCCACTTGTGCTCGTCGAGCCGGTATTCCAAGTGCTCAATGCACCGGGGCGCGATGTTCTTCGCGATGTTGCCGAGATTTCGCCCTTCTCTCGCGTCATGAGACTGGGGTTGGCCAGCTTGCGGGGACGCATTTAATCTGCCGGCGGGGACGATCAAGATCTGGTTCTGCTGAAGGGACTACGGGTGCATCAGCTCCGGCAAGTCATCATTGTCATGGCCATTGCGACTTGCACTCTGCCGGTCGCACACGATTCCCGTGCGGGCGAGAGCACTGCTCCGGCGACAATCGAAGACATCCTGCAAAGCCACGATCTTCCCGCTGTGCCAGAATCCTCAGAAGGGGTGACGTTTCCGCCAGCGCCAGCGAGCGAGCCCCCATCGCTGCCGGGAGCTGATGCAAACCGAAGCGGAGCACCACCATCACCGGAGGGCGCAGCCGCCGGCACGTCAACTGCGGAAACCGTTATCGCTGTTCCCGAGATTGAGTGGCGGGTCGAAAATCCGTTTCGCTATTTCAAAAATCCGACCGACACCGAGGTCCATCGCGCGACCTACCTAGCACTCTCGCCGGAAGAGAAGGAAACGCCTATTCTCTCGGCCGAACGCGCACTTGCGGGCCGCCACGACGAAGGTTGGGCGGCTTCCATGTATGACGCGACATGCTGGAACGCCAGGCGCAACAAACACGTCTGCAAGGACGGCATCTCCTATATCGATCCCGTCAGTCATACCGTGATCCTCGAAGCAAAGGGAATAGAGGATGAGGACGTCGAATGTACGTGGCTGACCGCTCCGCACGGAGACAACTCTCCACGCGGGACCGCCATCCGTAAGCCTTGCCGGGAGCCCGTCAAGATTGTTGTACCTTATCCCGAGGGCGCCGGCGTTGCGCTCGAAGTGGGGGGGCAGGAGGTGGCGCGAACGGATATACGGGTGCGCGATATTTTGATTGCTGCTTTGGGTGACAGCTTCGGCTCTGGAGAAGGAAATCCTGATGTTCCGGTCCGATTTTCGAGGGAACGGGCCGTCGATTACGCGAAGGCCGAGAACCTTCCCGATCTTGCCGGATATCCGGCTCGCGTCGGCTCCTGGAAGCAAATCGGAGACAAGGCCTTCATCGAAGCCAATCCGCACTGGCTTGATCAGGCATGCCACCGCTCGCTCTATTCACATCAGACGCGGGCGGCTTTGCAGCTTGCAATCGAGGACCCACATCGTGCCGTTACCTTCGTCAACGTCGCCTGCTCCGGGGCGGAGGTAACGTACGGTCTATTTCTGCGCTACAAGGGAAACGAGTGGGTTCCCAATCCGCCAGAGCTGTCGCAGATTTCGGCGATCGCCGAAGCCCAATGCGGCAACAAGGAAGCACCATTCCAAGATTTGCCGGAGGCCTTTCACATCAAAGGCACCATCAGCGAACTTCAGGGCGGGCTGATGCTCCGGCGATGCGATCGTAATGCGGCACGCAAAATCGACCTCCTGTTTGTATCGATCGGCGGCAACGATATTGGCTTTGCGCGACTCGTGGCGAATAGCGTACTTGCGGATCAGAGCCTCGTGCGCCAGCTGGGCGGCTGGTTCGGACAGGTTCATGGTAATGCCGAGTCGAAAGCGCTGATGGAGAGGTTGGACGAACGATACAAGGCGCTCAACCGTGCCGCGCACTACATCCTCCACATTCCGTGGGAGGAAAGCGACCGCGTCATTCTGGCGGCCTATCCGCCACTCGCCGTTCTCGACGAAAAAAACAACGTGTGCCCAGATGGTGCGGCGGGCATGGAGGTTTACAGCGAATTCAGCTTGAGTGAAGAACGGGCGCGAGCAAGCTCGATCCTCGCCGATCAGTTGCAGGAAGTCATGCGCAAGAGCGCTGAAGCCCACGCGTGGACCTTGGCGGATGCGCACCGAAAGGCTTTCCTAGGGCGTGGAATTTGCGCAGGCTACACGGATAATGCATTCTCGATTGCGGATGATCTGCGCATGCCGCGTAGGATCGACGGCTCCTGGCAACCCTACAACCCCGCAGATTACAAAGCCTACGTCAGCCGCCAGCGCTGGTTCAGGACGCCAAACGATGCTTTCCTCACCGCCAATTTTCACGTGTCCGGGAACGTCATTCAAAAGGCACTAAAACTGCAAAGCCTGTCGTGGTTCCAGGTGCTATTGGCGTCGACGTATGGTGGCGCGTTCCATCCCACCGCCGAAGGGCATGCCGCAATTGCTGATTCCGTGGCCGACAAGGCGCGCCGTGTACTTGCGAAGTACAAGCAGACGTCGTCCGCATCGATATTGCCGTAACGCTTCCGCAACGAGACGTCACGGGGTCATGCCTTTGCGGCAGCTTTCACAGGCCGCTGGCGCATCGCCATCGCCTTTGGGGATAGCGCGACCGCACGATCGGCACATGGTGTGCGTTCCAATTCTGACGCCATGGTCGAGAGCGACGCGCTCGTCGAACACGAAGCATTCTCCGCGCCAGAGGCTTTGCTCTGGCGGAATTTCCTCGAGATACCTCAAGATTCCGCCTTCCAGGTGATAGACCTCGGGAAAGCCCTCGTTGAGCATGAATGCCGTTGCCTTCTCACAGCGTACGCCTCCAGTGCAGAACATGGCGATGCGCTTGTGCCGTTTCGGATCGAGGTTTTCCCGCACATACTGAGGAAACGCACCGAAGGACCTCGTTTTTGGATTGATGGCCCGCTCAAACGTTCCGATCTCGTATTCATAGGAGTTGCGCGTATCGATCACAGTCACACTCGGATCGGAGATGAGTTCGTTCCAATCCCTGGGGCTGACGTAGGTCCCAACACGCACATTGGGGTTTGCTTCCGGCACGCCGAGGGCGACGATCTCGCGCTTCAGTCGAACCTTGAACTTGCCGAAAGGATGCTCGGGGGCTGACGAGAACTTGATTGTGAGACCGTGAAAGCGGGAGTCACTTTTGAGCTCGCCAAGGAAGCGCTCCATGGCATCCGGTTTTCCTGAGACGGTTGCATTGATACCT
>CAZSNH010000002.1:9437-18480 GCA_964607855.1 uncultured Hyphomicrobium sp.
ACGAGAATGCTGCCCTTTAGTTCTTCGCGCGTTCCAAGCGCAAGGAAATCCAAGCGCAGTGCGGCGACATCTTCGATGGGCACGAATTTGTAAAAGGCAGCAACAGTAATCGGCATCGCTTAAGCCAACGTGGGACTGGACGACTTATTCGGCAGCATCGGTAAGTGCTTCATCGGCAAGCCAGCTCTCTATGTGGGCGAGCGCCCGGCGCGAGACTAGTCGCTTTTTGGCCATCCCTCGCTCTGGGCCCTTGAGACGTTTTCCGCCGCCATCCTTCTCCGGAACGCTCTCGGGTCCCGGAAGCAGACCATAGTTGATGTTCATCGGCTGGAAAGAGCGCGAGCCGCCCTCGCCTTCACTGGCGAGGTGCCCGCCGGTGATATGGACTAGGAGGGCGCCGAGTGCGGTCGTTGGTGGAGGTGGGGAGAGCGACCGATTGAGCCGTTCTGCGGCTGCAAAACGTCCGGCGAGAAGGCCGATGGCGGCGCTTTCCACATAGCCTTCGACGCCTGTGATCTGGCCGGCAAATCTCAGAGACGGTTTCACCTTCAAGCGCAACCTGTCATCGAGAAGCTTCGGCGAGTTCAAGAATGTGTTGCGATGCAGACCGCCGAGGCGCGCGAATTCGGCGTGTTCGAGACCGGGAATCATTCGGAAAACGCGAACCTGCTCGGCGTGCTTCATCTTGGTTTGAAATCCGACCATGTTCCAGAGAGAGCCTAAGGCATTATCCTGGCGGAGCTGGACGACGGCATAGGGCCAACGGCCGGTTCTGGGATCTTCGAGACCCACAGGCTTCATCGGGCCATAGCGGAGTGTATCACGCCCGCGCTCGGCCATGACCTCGACCGGCAAACATCCATCAAAATAGGGCGTGCTGGCTTCCCAATCCTTAAAGGCCGTTTTCTCGGCGGTGAGAAGCGCATCGACGAAGGCGTAGTATTGCTCCTCGGTCAGCGGACAATTCAGGTAGTCGGCACCCGTTCCAGCAGGGCCTGCTTTGCCGTAGCGCGATTGCCTCCAGGCTATTGCGAGGTCGATGCTGTCGTAATGAACGACAGGTGCGATGGCATCGAAGAAAGCAAGCTCGGTTTCGCCCGTGAGTTTGCCGATGGCTTCACTCAGGGTCGCCGACGTCAACGGCCCCGTGGCGATGATCGTGCTGCCCCAATCGTCCGGCGGGAGACCCGCGACCTCGCCACGTTCTATCGTGATGAGCGGGTGTGAGGCGAGGTTTTGCGTGACGTCCTGGGAGAAGGCATCGCGATCAACCGCAAGAGCGCCGCCCGCGGGAAGCTTTGTCCGGTCCCCGGCGGCGAGGATGAGCGATCCGGCGCGGCGCATTTCCGCGTGGAGCAATCCGACGGCATTGGTTTCCCATTCGTCGGATCGGAAGGAGTTGGAGCAGACGAGCTCTGCAAGGCCGTCCGTCTTGTGGGCATCGGTCATGCGGACGGGGCGCATCTCATGCAGCACAACGGGAATGCCGGCGCGCGCGATCTGCCACGCCGCTTCCGATCCCGCCAAACCTCCGCCGATAACATGCAAGGGTCTTACATCTGTCATGGCTAAGCCTATCACATGCACATGCGGTTGCCGTCAAATGTGGCTCCAATTCCATGCCGTCGCGGGCTCCTTCGCTTGTGAAGAAAAGGCGTTGTTAAACGTTTTGACCGCGGCATCTCACCGGCAACTGTTGTGCATTTTCCATCCGTGCCAATAATATCGGCCGATGCAAACGAATCCTCCCCAAAAAAAATCCGCTCTGAGCGCTGTGCCCCGAGGCGTCTGGGTGCTCGGGTTCGTCTCGCTCCTCATGGATATGTCGTCCGAGATGATCCATGCGCTGTTGCCTGTGTATCTGGTCACCGTCCTTGGCGCCTCCATGACTGCGGTTGGGGCCATCGAAGGCATTGCCGAAGCGACGGCTTCGATCACCAAAATCTTCTCAGGCGCCTTGAGCGATTGGTTCGGGCGGCGCAAGTGGTTGACCGGGTTCGGCTACGGCCTGGCGGCGTTGACGAAGCCCGTATTTCCGATGGCCACAAGCATCGACGCGGTCGTGGCGGCGCGCTTCATCGATCGCGTGGGAAAGGGCATTCGCGGTGCGCCGCGCGATGCGCTCATTGCCGATCTCACCCCGCCCGAGGTGCGGGGTGCGAGCTTCGGTCTCAGACAATCGCTCGATACGGTTGGTGCATTCCTCGGTCCCTTCCTGGCCATGGCCCTGATGTGGTTCTTCGCGAACGACATCAAAGCCGTGTTCTGGTTTGCCGTCCTCCCAGCGTTCCTGTCGTTTGCACTCGTCGTGTTCGGCGTCAACGAACCCGATGGTGAGCGGCCGCAGAAGGGCAGCCGCTTCCCATTGCATTTTGGCGAGCTGGAGCGGCTCGGCCGATCGTTTTGGATGGTGGTTGCCATCGCGAGCCTCTTCACATTGGCCCGCTTTAGCGAGGCCTTCCTGGTTCTCAAGTCGCAGGCTTCAGGGCTCCCGCTGGCGCTCATTCCGGCCGTGCTGGTCGTCATGAATATCACCTATGCACTGGCGGCTTATCCAGCAGGCGTGCTCTCGGATCAAGGCAAGGGCCGGATACGGGTTCTTGTCATCGGCCTCCTCACCCTCGTTGGTGCCGATCTGGTGCTCGCAGTCTCCGAGGGCCTTGCTGGGGTCACGCTTGGAACAGCATTGTGGGGCCTCCACATGGGATTGACGCAAGGCGTGATATCGGCCCTCGTGGCAGATTCGGCGCCTTCGGTGCTGCGCGGCACCGCCTTCGGCTTCCTGAACCTCATCACCGGCCTGGCGCTTCTCTTGGCGAGCGTCCTGGCAGGTCTCTTCTGGGACATCGCCGGGCCGACAGCAACCTTCCTTGCGGGCGCCGCGTTCGCGGCCGTAGCCCTGATCGCACTTCTCCTCGTGCGCCAATGGCTGCCGGCCCCGGCTCAGTGAGTGAAGGGCCGAACCCGTTACTGTTTGAATTCGAGACTCTTGATGTAGGCGACGAGGTCGTCGCGTTCATTGGGCTCCAAAACGAGATCGGGCATGTCGGGGTGCGAGCTTTGGAGCCAGGCGACGATCTCACGCGTCGTCACCATTTTCGACTTGGCGATCATGCCGAAGGGAGGGGCCAACATGTTCGGCGACACCTTTGCCGAGGCGGTGATGGCGTGACAATTGGCACAAGATTTCTTTGCGTAATCCAGGCCTTTCGCGGGATCGCCTTCGGCCGTGGCAGGACTACTGATCAGCATGGCGCCCAAAACCAGGCCTGAATACTTCGGGTATGCGGACATGCGTTTTCTCCCTGATCCACGTCGAAAGGGCTCTTGCTTGAAAGAGAGGTTTGCATTCCCGCCGGCGCGGGCATTGACGGGGGTCAAGGAGCAGGTCTCAGTGGTAGCCTTCGCCCTGGCGAATTTTGCCGCGAAACGTGCGATACACGTAAATCGTGTAGCCGAGGATCACCGGCAGCAAGACGGCGGTACCCACTCCAATGAAGAGCTGCGAAGAGGGATGAGCTGCAGCATCCCAAATTGTAACGGACGGCGGCACGATAAATGGAAGCGTCGAGATCGCAAGCCCTGCGAGACCGAGAAGGAAAAGCGCGACAGCGCCAAGGAAGGGCGCGGTGTCGTGGCGCCGTTCGAGGCCACGCCAGCACACCCACGCGGCGAGGCCCGTCAGGATTGGAACCGGCGAGAGAAAAAGGATGTTGGGTAATGAGAACCAGCGCTCGAAGATGCGTGGAACCGCAAGCGGCGTCCACAGGCTGACGACAGCCATGGCGGCAAGTGCGACGAGAAGCAGCGTACGCGCGCGCTGGCGCGAAATCTCGCAAACCTCGCCTTCCGTCTTCATGATGAGCCAGCAGGCTCCGAGAAGCGCATAGCCCCCGGCCGTGGCCAGGCCGGTAAAAATTGAGAATGGAGTTAGCCAGTCGAGTGAGCCCCCCGCATAGGCGCCATCTTTCACGGAAATACCCTGGACCAGCGTTCCGAGGATCATGCCTTGCATCAGGGCGGCGAGGATGGAGCCGCCGGCAAACGCGAGGTCCCAGAGTTGATGGTTGGGTTTCGATACCCATCGGAATTCGAAGGCGACACCGCGGAATACGAGCGCCAGCAGCATGACGATGACGGGCAAATAGACCGCCGACATCAGAATGCCATAGGCGAGCGGAAAGGCTACGAACAAGCCGCCGCCGCCAAGCACGAGCCACGTCTGATTGCCATCCCAGAAGGGCGCCACCGAATTCATCATGACGTCGCGGTCCTCTTCGGCGGGACTTAACGGAAAAAGAATGCCGATGCCGAGGTCAAATCCGTCGAGCAGCACGTAGAGCGCGACGGCGGCTCCGATCAGTCCGGCCCAGATAACGGGGAGCCAGTAGGACATGTCTTCCATGGTCTCACCTCGATCCCTTGAGCGCTTCGCGTGCTGCATCCGTGGCGGCTGAGAGGGGCCGAGATGGCAGAGCCTCCTTGGCTTCGGCAGCAGCTCCCTCAGGCCCTTTTTCGATGAGCCGGTTGATATAGAGCACGCCCATCGAGAACACGCTCGAATAGACGAGAACAAAGAGGATGAGCGTCGCAAGCACCGCCGACGCGCTGACCGGGGACGCGGCATCGAGAGTTCTCAGGATGCCGGTTGCAAGCCAGGGCTGGCGGCCCTGCTCGGTAACCCACCATCCCGCAAGAATGGCCACGAAGCCGAGCGGCCAGGCGTATTGGACGGCCGCGAGATACCAGCGCGCCGTGAAAATCCGCCCCTGCCACCAGAGATAGGCGCCGATGAAGCCAATTGCGATCATGAGCAGTCCGATCCCGACCATGATGCGGAAGGCGAAGAAAACAGGCTTCACCGGTGGCCGGTCTTCGGGCCTGTAATCCTTGAGGCCAGGGAACCTGCCTTCAAGATCATGCGTGATGATGAAGCTCGCCAGATTGGGGATCGAGATCTCGAAATCGTTTTTCTCCTCTTTCTCGTTCGGGATCGCAAAAAGGACGAGTGGCGCAGCCTGAGCGCTTTCCCAGTGCGCTTCCATCGCCGCCACCTTGGCGGGTTGATACTGGGCTGTGTTGAGGCCGTGAGCATCTCCGATGATAAGTTGAAGCGGAGCCAGCAAGGCCACCATGCCGAGCCCCATGCGGGTCATCGTTTTTGCCTCCTCTGTGAAGCGCCCGGCGAGGAGGTAGCGTGCGCCCACGGCGAGCACCACCAGCGACGTCGTCAAATAGGCGGCCGTGAACATGTGCGCAAAGCGATAGGGGAAACTCGGGTTGAAGATGATGGCGAGCCAGTCGGCAGGATATGCGATGCCGTTACGGACTTCATGGCCGGCCGGCGTCTGCATCCAGCTATTGGCGGCGAGGATCCAAAAAGCGGACAAGGAGGTTCCGATAGCGACGAGCACGGCAGACATAACATGCACGTTCGCCGAGACGCGGTGCCAGCCGAACAGCATGATGCCGAGGAACGACGCCTCGAGGAAAAATGCTGTCAGGACCTCGTAGCCGAGCAACGGGCCAAGGACATTGCCCACGACGACCGAAAATTTCGCCCAGTTAGTGCCGAACTGATAGGAGAGCACGATGCCCGAGACGACGCCCATGGCAAAGCTCACCGCAAAGATCTTCGTCCAGTAACGGGCGAGGCGATGGAATTTTTCCTCCCCCGTCCAGCGCCAGCGCACGAGAAGTGTCGCAATGAAAGCGGCCAGTCCGATGGTGAAGCTCGGAAAGATGATGTGAAACGACACGGTGAATGCGAACTGAATTCGCGCCAGAAGAACTGCGTCGAGGTCCATCAGATATGCCGCCTTTATCATGGTCCCGCAGGACCCTCTGCGAGGAGGCATTCTGAACGGCGGCTGTTTCAGCGTCGAGACCAAAGGCGGTCATGCGGAACCCAAACCCGAGGAGGGGCGAAGGGCGTCGTTAACCATAACCTGCCGTTTTTTGTGCCTCAGATCTTGATCCGGCCATAAAACAGGTTTAAATGAACAACGTTCATGAACGGCGTTCGACGGCTGGCGACAAAAACGGGCGATACAACATGTGGACCTACAAAAAGCGGATCGAGAAAGACCTCGGGCGATGGCGGGAGCAGGGCTGGGTGACGGAAGCCGGGGCAACGGCCATCCGCGCCGAGCTCGCCTCAGGCGGACGAGGTGTCTCGCTATCGACCGCGCTTGGCATCCTGGCCGCCGTGTTGATCGGTTTCTCCGTCATGAGTTTTGTCGGGGCCAACTGGCAGGACATTCCCCGCATCGTTCGGCTCTGCCTGCTCCTCGTGGCGCTCGCTCTGAGCTATGCCGGCGCAGGGGCCTTGTTCGCGCGCGGCATGGAAGGCTTCGGCCACGCCATGGTTCTGCTCGCGACGTCACTCTTTGGCGCCAACATCATGCTGATCTCGCAGATGTATCACATGTCGGGCAATCCGGCCGACGCGGTCCTCGTGTGGGCCGCGGGCACTTTGCTCGCCGGCGTCGCTATCCGATCGAATCCAGCGCTGGCTCTCGCCATGATCCTCGTTTCGCTGTGGGGCTGGCTCAAGACGGTCGACTGGAATGCCGTCTATTGGCCGTATCTCCTGGGCTGGGCGCCCGTTGCCGCCGCTTTCTACTGGCTGCGGTGGAAGCCAGGCATTCATGTCGCCGGCCTCCCGCTCGCCGCTTTCATTATCTCGCTTGGCTTCTTGCTCAACGACGGGCACGCTCACGGGCTCGTCGCCCTGATCGGGTTCGCCGCCGTCGCCGCTGCTCTCTCCGGGTCCAATCTGAAGCCCGACACCCCTGCGCGATGGTCCGGCATGCTGGGTTACGCCGTCACCATTGCATTCGCCGGTCTCTATGCACTCCAGTTCTACGAGAGCCCAGACCTCGGCGCCCTCATCGTGCTTGCCGTGCTGACGCTCGCCGGTCTCATCCTCGCCATCTGGTGGGGACTGCATAGTGGCCACAGGGGCCTACTCTGGCTCGGATATATCGGCTTCTCGCTCGAGATCCTGTCGATTTATGCCAAGAAATTCGGCACGCTTCTCGACACCTCGCTCTTCTTCCTCATTGCCGGTCTCTTGGTGGCAAGCCTTGCTTACATGGCCTATCGCCTCCACGGCCGGAACGAATCTCACCAGGAGGCTCGCACGTGACCCATTCCAATCGCTCACTCTGGCTCTCGCTTCTCGGCGTTGCGGCGGCTCAAATCCTCTTTCTCTCCTGGATGGTGTGGGATCGCGTGAGCATGCTGCAGAGTGCGTGCGAGATCACGTTGAAAGTCGTGCCCGTCGATCCGCGCGACATTTTCCGCGGCGATTATGTTGTGCTTGGCTACGATGTCTCGCGCATCGCCTATTCGGTGGAAAAGAACGGTCCATTCCCCGGCGATCTCTGGAACGGACGCAGCGTTTACGTGCGCCTCACGCCCGACGCCGAGGCCGGCTGGAGGGTTGCGAAGCTCACGCCCGTCTATCCGGATGGCGTTCCCTCGGGCGATGTCGTGCTGCGCGGGCGCATCGACAATCTCTGGGAAGTAGCCGAGACGAAAACGACGCACGTCAACGTCACATATGGCATCGAAAGCTACTTTGTGCCTGAGAACACGGGACGCGAACTCGAGCAGCAGGTTCGCGAAAAGAAGATCGAGGCGGTCGTGGCGGTCGGCAACGATGGCGAAACGGCACTCAAGGCGCTCGTCGTCGAAGGAAAGCGCATTCACGAGCAGCCGCTACTCTGAGAGGCTCAGCCGCCGACGAGCTTTGCGTAGCCGTCGGCGATCGTCGCCTCGATAAGGCGTTTGTAGGGGGCATAAACCGGGTTCTTGGGTGTAATTTCGCCGAGCTCGGAAGCACGAAACTCGCTCCTCCTCACATAGACGATTGGGGAGGAAACCGGCGTGAAGGTCGCCCGCTGCTTGTTGAGGGTCGTAATGAGGCCACGCATCTCACCCGCGCGATCGACCTGGGAAACGATGACCATGCGCATGGCGCCTTTGGTCAGCGAGACCAAATGAATAAACATCGACGAGGAGGGGATGTAGAGCCGCCCGCGGTGGGAGAAGGGAGAATCCGGCCGGTCGCGCTCCTCGAAGAGCAGGCTCGGCCACTCGGGATCCCAGATGATGTCCGTTCGGTAGGCAACGATGGCGTTTGGAACAGCGAAAGCCGGTCTCACCGTAAGATAGCTTCCGATATAGTCCTCGACTGCGCCCTTGCTGTAGGCTCCCATGTAGAGGGGCGCGAGGTTGCCGCCTTCGCCCCTGAGCTCCATCGGCTGCGCCGTCGACATCGAGCCCGACCAGGCTTCCTTGAGGCGCTGGAAGTCGAGACCAAGCACGGTTGCGACGTCAAACAGTGTCTGATCGCGCACTGAGCGCCCGGCCATGAGGTTCTGAATGGTCTTCTCGTGGCAGTCGGCGGCATCGGCGAGTTCGGCTTGCGTCATTTTCTTTTCGACGAGCGCCGTGCGGATCTGCACGAGGGCCGCCTCCCGTTCGTGCTTCATGGCCGGCTTCTTCATTGGATGACCCGGGACGTCTTGCTGAAATTCTTGCGGAAAGATACCGGTATTTATCCAGACCCTGCAAATCCCTTTTCGCGGATTGAGCGAACGGAGCCTGGTGGAGACGCAAAAAAGGAAGGACGGCGGTGCGAGCCGCCGTCCTCGGGATTTGCGGTCAATGCCGAAGGCTTTGGCGTTAGCCGCGACCCACGACCGTATAGGAGACGCGGGCAATGCCCGAGCCGGTCATGCCAATGACCGAGGCGGCGCCGCGCGAGAGGTCGATGACCCGGCCTTTGATGAACGGGCCTCGATCGTTGATGGTCACTGTCACGGAGCGACCGTTCGACAGGTTGGTCACGCGAACGCGCGTGCCGAAGGGCAACGTGCGGTGAGCCGCGGTCAGTCCGCTGGGATTGAAGCGGGCGCCGGAGGCCGTGCGCGTTCCTTGCGAGTAATAGGACGCGATGCCGGTCGAACCACCACCCGAGTAGGAATAGGTGCTCTTCGCCTTCTTCTTCTGGGCGTAAGTAGACTTCGACTTG
>CAZSNH010000002.1:18490-24400 GCA_964607855.1 uncultured Hyphomicrobium sp.
AGCGATTTGGACTGTCCCTTGGTGCTGCAGGCATGCTCAGGGCCGATGCAGGTCCAGGCAGCACGTGCGGGGCTTGCCGCGAGAAATCCCATCACAGCGACGTTCAGCAAAGCAGAGAACAACTTGCTCATCGTAAGTCGATCCTTTCAAACTCACTTCGTTGGTGTGGAAGCCAGCCGCTCATGGCTCCGAACTTTTCAGCCAACCCCTCCCCGGGGGCCGGGCATCCATGTGCCCGCGACTGAAAAAGAGCGTGACGCTGATGAACCGTGCCTCACGTTGAGGCACTCCCCGTGCAGCGCCGGGCGACCGAAACATTGCCCCGCGCCTCGGTCAACCCGGAATTGACATAGAGGTCGAGCTTGATGACATCAGAGCACTGAATTTGCTTGTTTTAATCTGTAATCGGAGGAGCGGTCGCGACCGCACGTCGCAATGCGCGAGGCCCTGAAGAGCCCCTGCCAGGGGCTTTTCGCGCGTGAGCCGCATTCTTCAGTGGCGCCAAAATGGAAACGGCCCGGAGCAGTCCGGGCCGTTCCCTCCGACAAGACGTCGATTGCCCGCACTCTCTTAACCTCGGCCGACCACAGAATACGACACGCGGGCAATGCCCGCGCCGGTCATGCCGATCGCGGAGGCGGCTGCGCGCGAGAGATCAATGACCCGGCCCTTGATGTAGGGACCGCGATCGTTAATCGTGACGGTTACCGAGCGGCCATTCGACAAGTTGGTCACCTGAACGCGCGTGCCAAAGGGCAGCGTCTTATGAGCCGCTGTTAGCGCATTCGGGTTGAACCAGCCGCCCGAGGCGACGCGCTGGGGCTGCCAATAGTACGAGGCCACGCCGGTCGAACCGCCGCCAGTCGAGGTCACGGGGCGAGATTTCACCTTATTGACGGCGTGCCTCGCGCTCGGGGACTTCCGCTTATAGTTGGCCTGTTTCCACAGCTTGTTTGACACCTTGGAGGTGGACTTCGTGGGCGCAACCGTCGCCTTTTTCGCGTTGGCCGTGCTGGCGCATGCGAGGTCGGGGCCAGAGCAGGACCATGCGGCGTTGGCCGGTACGGCTCCAAGCAGGCCAATAGCCAACACAGCAGCAGCCGAAAGAACAGACGTCTTCATCTGTACAAACTCCCTTTCTCTTTGGTGATCGAGACGAAGATCCGTGGATTAGGCCCTCTTCTTCACTTCTTCACTTCCCCGACGCCCCTCCCTGGGCTTCGGCGGCCGGCTTGACGGCGGCATGAAGTGAGATTTGGTCAGTGGCTCTCTGTCGTGAGTACGGACCTCAACATTGCACCAGAACCTAGTCGATCACCCGATCACTGTGGGAAAGCCGGGCGGCCCCCCGTTCTGGCGAGCGGGACCGAACACCGGCGAAGGTTAGTGGTCAACCGCGCAATCTGAACGTCATATTGCTTGAGACGAGCACAGCGTTGATTTCGCAATGCTTTCTAGGTTGGCTCCACTCGTGCGCGCGACGGCAGGCCGCAGATTTTCCAATTCAAGAGAGCGTTCTTGGCTTCTGAGATTGTGACCACAAAGTGGCTCGGAATGACGGGCTCATCCCAAATGGGCGATGGGCTCGAGCCTGTCGCTGGAATTCAGAGTGAGGTGTGCTACTCGCAATTCGGCGTTAGCCGGGCGCTTTGCTCGGCGTGCGGGGGAAGAGAATGACGGTGAAGCATCGAGATGAGGAAGAGGGTTCATCAACTCTGTCGGAAGCGTTTTGGACGTGGCTCAAGATTGGATGCCTCTCCTTCGGCGGTCCGGCAGGACAGATTGCGATGATGCATAAGGTGCTCGTCGACGAGCGCCGCTGGATCGATGAGAAGAGCTACCTCTCGGCCCTGAACTTCTGCATGCTGCTGCCGGGACCGGAGGCCATGCAGCTTGCAACCTATGTCGGCTGGCGGATGCATGGCGTTGCGGGAGGCCTCGTCGCGGGCTTGCTCTTCGTTCTGCCCGGCGCGCTCTTCATGCTCGCCCTGGCCCTCGCCTATGCCACATTCGGAAGCGTTCCCGAAATTCAAGCCCTCTTTATTGGAATCAAGGCCGCCGTGCTCGCAATCGTGGTCGAGGCACTTCTCCGCGTGGCGAGACGCGCACTCAAGGAACGCATGGACTGGCTCGTAGCCGCGGCAGGCTTCGTAGCTATTATCTGCTTTGGCGTGCCGTTCCCCGTCATCATCATTGCGGCGGCCCTATTTGGGTTCTTTCGATCACGCGGCGCCATTGATGGCGAGGCTGCGGCTCTTATCCCGCTTGCAACCACTCTCAGAACGGTCGCCATTTGGCTTGCGATCTGGGTGCTGCCACTGGTGACCGTGGCTGGGGTTTTCGGACAAGATCACGTGCTCTCGCAGGTGGCGTGGTTCTTTTCCAAGCTCGCAGTCGTGACGTTCGGCGGCGCCTATGCGGTCCTTGCCTACATGGCCCAAGAGGTCGTTCAGTCCTATTACTGGTTGAAACCGGGTGAGATGCTCGATGCTCTGGGGCTCGCAGAGACGACACCGGGGCCGCTCATCCTCGTCAACGAGTTCGTGGCCACGATTGCGGCCTACCGCTTCGGCGGGAGTTCCGCCGTGGCCATGGGCATCCTGGGGGCCGTGATTGCTCTCTGGGCTACATTTGCCCCGTGCTTCCTCTGGATTTTTGCCGGCGCACCCTATGTTGAGTGGCTGAACAGGCAGCCGCGTCTCAAGGCGGCGCTTTCGGCCGTCACGGCCGCTGTCGTCGGGGTCATTCTCAATCTGTCGGTCTGGTTCGCGTTGCACGCTATCTTTGGCAGCGTGAGCGATGTCGCATGGGGCCCCTTTGAGCTCCACGTTCCGGAGTGGGCCAGTCTCAACGGGCTTGCACTCGCACTCTCGGCGGTAGCTTTCCTGCTGCTGTTCCGCTTTCACTTCGGCATCGTGGGCACGATGACCGTTTGCGGAGCGCTCGCGCTCGCCTACCAGGCAACAATTGGCGGCGGTTTTTGACGGCGCTTATAGCCAGCCTTTGCGCTTGAAGTAGATGAAGGGAATGAGCGCCGAGATAAACATGAGGAAGAGCGCCAAAGGATAGCCGAGTTCCCACTCGATCTCCGGCATGTGGCGGAAGTTCATGCCATAGATCGACGCCACCAGCGTTGGCGGCATCAGCATGACGGCCATAACCGAGAAGAGTTTGATGATCTGGTTCTGCTCGGTCGTGATCATGCCGAGCGTCGCGTCGAGCAGAAATCCGATGCGGCCATTCAGGAAGCGCATGTGATCAATGAGCGAATGGGTGTCTTTCTGAGCGATCTCGATACGGTCGATGATGCGCTCGTCCGCCTTTAGCTCGCGGCACGCATTGCGGAAGAAGTGAAGCACGCGGTCGATCGACGTGGCACTTTCCTGTGCCCGTGAGACGAGGTCACCTTCCTGGCCGATGCCTTTGAGCAGAACGTCCAATCTCCGGTCGCGGTTCCTGCGGCTCTTCATATCGAAGATTTTGGTGGCCAGTTGTTCGACCTCGTCCTGCAGTCGTTCGATGAGATCGGCCATCCGTTGGACCAGGCACTCGATCAAGCCGATCATGACGGCTGCGCCATTGACACAGCTGGCATCGCCCTTATCGACGCGCGAGAGGTACATGGGAAAGGCCTTCGGTTCCGCATAACGGACGGTGACAAGCTTGTCGCCTTTGAGAATGAACGTCACCGCAGTCGCCGCCGGGGCGGGATCATCGACATTGTAGACGACATAGGCCGTCATGTAGGAAGCGCCGCTCTCGGTATAGAACCGGCTGGAAGCCTCGATTTCCCGCATTTCGGCGCGCGTCGGAACGGAAATGCTCAACGCCTTCTCGACTTGGTTGTCTTCCTCCTGAGTTGGGTTGAGAAGATCGAACCAAATACTATCCTTGGTGAGCGGGGCCGTTTCATTGTGTTTGATGAGGCTGTGTCCGGTGGTATCATAAATGGTCAACATCGCGAATTCCCTCGTCGCCCTCGCCCGTCTCGGGCCGTTTCTTCCTTGTTATTGTCTTGTTGAGACTTTCCTTGCCCCCGATGAGACTTAGGACAACCCGGGGCGAAGGGCCAGATGTTCCTTGCGGGACAGCAAATCTTTCCGAGGGCTGCGAGCGTATGGTGTTCATGATGGCCGAGCCGGATCTCTGCCGGCGTGGCCATAACGACTTTGAAGGAGAACACAATGTTCCGTCTAGCAAGCCTCGCGGCGGCTGCGGCCATTCCGCTTGTCGCCATGACCACTGTTCCGGCCGAGGCCAAAATCACGTGCAATAAGGGCATGCAGCTGGTCAACGGCAGCTATATCTCGACGCCCTACTGTCAGGATGCCCTGGTTGCGCATGTCGCACGCCAGCATGGCATGAAGGTTTCGGATAGTGCCATTCGCGCCAATCCGAACCTCAAGCGTGCGGCATGCCGGCTCGTCTATGCCGATATTCGCGTCTCGGAAGCTTGCGCGCTCGAGCCCTCGCTGCGGCGGCGTTTCTGATCTGCGCGCCCAAAAAACGCCGCGCTTCACAAGGGAAGCGCGGCGAAGGATTCAAAAAAGATCGGACGAAAGTATCCGCCGTCAGCCCGTTGTTGCGGGCGCATTGGCGGGACCAACGTAGGTATTGACGTCGAGGTTCGGCCTCACGTCGCTTGGATCCTTGGCGCGGCGAACGCGGCCATCAAATTGTGCGCCTTCGGAAATGGCGAGCGTCTGATGGGTAATGTCGCCCTCGACAACGGCGGTCGGGTGAAGCGAAACGGCTCCCGCACGGATGGCGCCGCGGACGCCACCGCGAACCTCGATTTGCTCGGCCGAGACCGTGCCGACGACGGAGCCTTCCTCGCCGATGATTACTTGCTTGCCGGCAACATCACCTCGGACATCGCCGTCAATCTGGACGCGGTTCTGGGAGACGATCGTAATCTTCTCGCCGAGGATCGTGAGATCGGTTCCGATGACGGAGGCTCCCATCGTCGTCGGCGGTCCGAACGGAGACGCACGGCCAGGCTGCTGAGGAGCCGCCGGTGGCGTGGACGATCCATTGGTTGTTCTTGGAATTGAAGCGGGCTCGGGTGTCGTTGGACGGCCAAACACGGTTACCTCCCCTCGGGTTACGCATTACCTTCAAATGCGCTTCAACCCCACCATGGCCCGATGGCGAGATAATGTCGAGTTTCTCCGGAGCCCCCCGGGATTGCGGGGCTCAGATAGCTTTGGACTGGGCTTGTCCCGTCCGCTGACCTTTAACCTTATGCAGGTTCTGATCCGTAGGCAGCCCGCTTTTTTGCCCTTGGGTCATGGCGATAAAAGCCGTCCGATACGGATGAACAATGAATTGCCCGATCGGGCTATAGGCGGTCGCGCGATCGAATAGGCTGGTACATGGGGCGCGATTCAGCCAAGTCTCGGGGGCCGCGTTATTTTTCCCAGATGAATCTAGGTGAATTGAGCCCTCGCGACATGCCCCGCAACGCTGCCATCTACTTCGAGCCGGAAGCCTACGTCCTGGACGGGCCGAAACTGATGGGCCGGCAGTCGGCGGGCAATGCCTTCCTGAGAGCCGCCGTCCACGGCCGGGAAGGCGAGACGCTCACGGCCTATACGCCGCGAAAAGCTTCCGCCGATGTCTTCGCCAAGCTGGTCCGGGAGATCGACGCATCAGCGAAAACGGAATGGATTGCGCCTGGGCAGTTCGACCGCATGTCGGCGCACGGCATGCTCTTTTTTCCGGGCCCCGTTCTCACCGATGCGTCGAGACTGAGGTTACGGGCAGGCCCCGCCAGTTATTCCTTGACGGGCGTGACGCACACGACGGCTTCACACTCGGCAATGGACGCGCTTTCTGCACTCGTGAGCGCACCCCTCATGCCTTGGGATGCCCTGACGTTTGCGTTTGCCGCGTTGACGATCGGGCTGG
>CAZSNH010000003.1:0-5593 GCA_964607855.1 uncultured Hyphomicrobium sp.
AAGTCGCAGTTTGCTAAACAAAAGCGTGGCAAAAACTATCATGGAGGAAGCGCGATGCGCAAAAGTGCACTCGCATGCGGACTGCTCGCCACTGTAGCGGTGTCTTCGCAAGCTCTTGCGAACGACAGCGTGATCAAGGCAACGAGCGATCCGAACAACTGGGCGATTCAGATGGGCAGCTATAACGGCTGGCGCCATTCGAAACTTGACCAGATCAACACCAAGAACGTCGCCAGCCTGAAGGTTGCCTGGCAGTTCTCGACCGGCGTGCTTCGTGGTCACGAAGGCGCTCCGATCGTCGTTGGCGACACGATGTGGCTCCACTCGGCCTTCCCGAACAACGTTTTCGCTCTCAATCTCGCAGACGAGAACAAGATCATCTGGAAGTACTCGCCGAAGCAGGATCCGTCGGTGATCCCTGTCATGTGCTGCGACACGGTCAACCGTGGCGTGTACTGGGCAGACGGTACGATTTTCCTTGGCCAGGCTGACACCACGCTTGTCGCTCTCGATGCCGCAACCGGCAAAGAGAAGTGGAAGCAGGTGAATGCCGATCCCAAGAAGGGCGAAACCCACACGGGCTTCCTCCTTCCTGTGAAGGACAAGGTGATCATGGGCGTGTCGGGCGCTGAGTTCGGCGTTCGCTGCCACGTCACCGCTTACGCGATGGCAGACGGCAAGCGTCTGTGGCGCGCCTACTCGATGGGCCCTGACTCGGACATCCTGATGGATCCCGAGAAGACCATCTCTCTCGGCAAGCCGGTCGGCAAGGACAGCTCGCTCAAAACCTGGACGGGCGACCAGTGGAAGATCGGCGGCGGTTCTACGTGGGGCTACACCTCGTATGACCCCGAGCTGAACCTCTTCTACTATGGTTCGGGCAACCCCTCGACCTGGAACCCTGCACAGCGCGCAGGACCGGACGGCAAGCAGATCGACCAGAAGTGGTCGATGACCTACTTCGCCCGTAACCCCGACACCGGCATGGCCACCTGGGCATACCAGATGACCCCGTTCGATGAGTGGGATTATGACGGCATCAACGAGTCGGTGCTATTCGAATCAGGTGGCAAGAAGCTCCTTGCTCACTTCGATCGTAACGGGTTCGGCTACACGCTGGACCGCACCAACGGTGATCTCCTCGTCGCGAAGCCCTATGACCAGGATCTCAACTGGTCGACTGGCGTTGAGATGGACAAGTCGAAGCCCAACTACGGTCGTCCGACCGTCGTCGCTTCGAAGTCCACGTTCCTCAACGGTCAGGACGTGAACACGAAGAACATCTGCCCCGCGGCCCTTGGCTTCAAGGACCAGCAGCCGGTGTCCTACTCTCCGTTGACGGGCCTCGTTTACATCCCGGTCAACAACGTGTGCATGGATTACGAGCCCTTCAAGGTTTCGTATACGCCTGGTCAACCCTACGTGGGTGCCACGCTCTCCATGTTCCCGCCTGAGGGCAAGACCAACACGGGCCACTTCACGATGTGGGATCCTGTGAAGGGTGAAATCGTTGCACAGCACGACGAGCCGTTCTCGGTTTGGTCGGGCGTTCTGACGACCGCTGGCGGCATTGCCTGCCACGGCACCCTCGAGGGTTACATCAAGTGCCGCGATCAGAAGGATGGCAAGGAGCTCTTCAAGCACCGTCTGCCCTCCGGCTCGATCGGCAACGTGATGACCTATGCTCACGGTGGCAAGCAGTACATCGGCCTGTTCTCGGGCGTCGGTGGCTGGGCCGGCATCGGCCTCGCAGCTGGCCTCGACAAGCCGACCGACGGTCTCGGCGCAGTCGGCAACTACGCTGGCCTGAAGCAGTACACCGACCTCGGTGGCACGCTCACCGTCTACTCGCTGCCCTAATCGGCTGAGAGTGGTTTAGTTAAGAGCCGGCGCGGGGAAACCTGCGCCGGTTTTCTTTCTTGTAACGAAACTGCGTCAATGCAGTCCGGTCCGGTCCCTTGTTGATCCGCCGCAATTGCATTAGATACTGCCCCGTGCTGCGGATTGGGGTTTGTGCGGAATGCACGAATTCTGCTGATCCGCAAGGTATTCAGCTGCCGTTAAAGAGCAGCGGCGCAATATCGGACAACGACCAACCATAACAGGGGAAACGCGTGAACAGGCTTGGACTAGGATTGTTTGCTGCAGCGGGCGTGTGCCTCGCCGCCGGCGTCGCATTTTTAAGGACGGGTGCTGAGGCAGAGGTCTCGCCGACTCCCAAGGCTGACATTGCAGCATCTGCTGTGACAGCCGCT
Organism: uncultured Hyphomicrobium sp.; assembly: GCA_964607855.1. Taxonomy (GTDB): domain Bacteria; phylum Pseudomonadota; class Alphaproteobacteria; order Rhizobiales; family Hyphomicrobiaceae; genus CAZSNH01. Next base: position 2,256 of record CAZSNH010000003.1, read on the forward strand.
GTGAATTCGGAGGCGACTGCACCAGCCGCCACGAATCCGGCTCCCAAGGTTGAGGCTGTAGCACCCGCCGGGGCTGTGCCGGTCAAGATCGCCGAAGCGCAGTCCGATAAAAGCGCTGTGCCCGACCCTGCATTTGAGAAGCAGCATCAGGACGGCAAGAAGCTCGAGGCAGGAAAATGGGTTCTGCCCGATGGTACGCCGACTTACGAGGTTATCCGCGACACGGCCAATACCGACATTGTGAAGAAAGTTGACTGGTATACGTATTCAGGCTGGCGTCGTTATCATGCCGAATGCCACGTATGCCACGGCCCGAACGCCGAAGGCTCGACCTTCGCTCCGGCACTCAAGGATTCGCTGAAGCAGATGGATTACGCGAAATTCATGCAGGTGGTTTCGAGCGGTCAGCAACCTGACGTGGCTGGCACGAAATACATCATGCCGGCTCTCGGTGATAACAAGAACGTCATGTGCTATATTGACGATCTCTACATATATCTGCGCGCACGATCGACGGACGCTCTTCCGGGCGGGCGTCTCAGCGCGGATCAGCGCGCCGAAAAACCGAAAGAGGCTGCTGAATATGAGAAGTCTTGTCTTGGAGAATAACGCCATACGCTGCATGCTTGCTTTGTTGCTCATCAGCTTCGGCGGAAACACCACCGGGGCTGTTGAGACAAATGCAGCAGACGCTGTGAATCGCCAGGTCCTGCGCGTTTGTTCAACGCCGGCGAACTTGCCCTATTCAAATGAAAAGCTCGAAGGCTTCGAAAACGAGATCGTCAAGATCATCGGCGAGGAACTGAAAATACCAGTCGAGCACACGTGGTTCCCGCAGGGCACCGGCTTTATTCGCAGGACCTTGGCTGCGAAGCGTTGCGATCTCGTGCCAGGTACCGTGCAGGCCGACGAGTTTACCCTCAATACGAACCACTATTTCCGCACGACCTATGCCCTCATCTACAAGCCCGGCAAGGGGCTGGATGGGGTGGCGTCGATCTTCGATGAGCGACTGAAGGACAAGGTGGTCGGCATCCAGGCCGGCGCCCCGGCAGGCGACTATGTTGCCAAGGCCGGTCTCATGGTGAAGGCGCGACCCTATAAGTTCATCGTTGACACGCGCTACGAGAATCCGATGGCCGACATGATAAAGGATCTTCGGGCCGGAGAAATCGACGTAGCGATCCTCTGGGGCCCCTATGCTGGATATTACGCCGGGCCGCAGTCGGAGGGGGAGAAGCTCACCATCGTGCCGATGCTCGAGGAAAAGGAAGGGCTTCCCAAGCTCGAGTACCGCATCACGATGGGCGTCCGGGCTGGCGAGGTCAGCTGGAAGCGTCAGATCAATGACATCATCGCCAAGCGGCAAGGCGATATTGATGCCATACTCTTGAAGTTTGGCGTTCCACTCATCGATGAAGACAACCGGATGATCACAGCGGCGCGCAGGTAGGGCTGTCGCGAGGTGCGGGCCGCAAGGGTCCTTTGCCTCGACCGGCGGCCAGTCGCCCCAATGCGCTAAGGACTAAGAGCCCAGAAGTAGAGATTTCCATGCAGTTTGTCCGGTTCGGGCTCTTCCTCGCCGCCTTCCTTATTGTGCTTGGCGCGCCGAACTTTCCCAATGCCGAAGAGGGATCCGTCCCCGAGCCCGATGGCTATCGGATGGACGATTACCGAACGCCGGTTCCCAAGACACTCGCCGGAGCCAAGGTCATTAACGCTGACGAGGCTGAGGCCCTCTGGAAGGAAAAGAAGGCCCTCTTCATTGATGTCTTCCCGAAGGCGCCCAAGCCCGCAAATCTGCCGGCCAACACCGTTTGGCGCGATCCGACCCACATGAGCATCGAGGGTGCCTACTGGCTGCCGAACGTCGGCTACGGGGCGCCGACACCGGAGCAAGAGGAGTACTTCAAATCACGCCTGGATGCGTTGACCGGCAGCGACAAGGCACGCCCTGTCGTCTTCTTCTGCCTCAAGAATTGCTGGATGTCTTGGAACGCAGCCAAGCGGGCCCTTTCATGGGGCTATACGAACGTCATCTGGTACGCCGACGGCACGGATGGCTGGCAGGAAATCGGCAACGAGCTCGTTTACCTCAAATCCCATCCATAAGCGGAGCCTCGAAGCATTGCACGGCGAGATCGCTGCCGGGGTACTCCGTACACATGAGATGACTATAAGCGACGTGGTCCCTTCAACAGAGTCTTGTCAAAAGGCAAGTTGATCGGCTCGACGGCGGCTCAGCTCTTCATGAGCGCACGGATCTCACGCGCGAGCTCGAAGAGGCGCTGGTCTAGCAGAACCGGGAGCTCGCAGGCGACTGGAATGTTGTCGTTCCGCTCCTTAAAGATACGCGTATCCCATTCGTAGGTTTCCTGCGCCTTTACCAATTCCTCTGCTGCCGCGGCGTCCGACATCGCCTTGGCTTCGAGCTCGGCAAGAGCCTTGCCCTTTTCCTCGAGTAGCTTTGCAAGCTCCTTTTGCCGGCGGTTGTACTTCTCGATGCCCTTGACCATGATCTTGCGCTCGTTGCTCGCTTTTTCGAATACGCCAGCAAAGAGCACGGTCAGCCTCTCGTCGCGCTTGTCCTCCGGCTGCGCCTTGGCGAAGGCCTCAATCTTCTTCTTGGCCTCATCGATGGGTACAGCGCGGCTTGAGATGTCCTGAATGAGCGCCGTTACGCCCTCGAGCTCATCCCAGCCCGTCACGCCGTCGATGGCAGGGCCGTCCCAAATCTGAGAGACGGCAATGACCTCCACCTTCTTTTGCACGCAGGGCCAGTCCGGATGTTCCTTGTCGGCTGCTAATGCAAAGGAAGGCACGAACAAGATCATTGTCCCTAGTGCTAAGGGGTATTTGAGTCTGGCGTCGAACATACCGTCTCCGTCGATATTGATCAGTTGGAACCAGCGCCGCCCGGACGTCTGCCAATAAGACCCTTTGACGGGTTGTAGGCATACACGGCCGCGGCCAGGAAGAGGATCGTGCAGCCGACCACGATCAAAAGCGAGGTAACGTCGATCTGTCCGTACAAGGCGAAGCGGACCAGTTCGACGGCATAGCTGAAAGGATTGAGACGGCAGATTTCGTAAAGAGCCGGGGAGGCTTCCCGGATGCGCCAGAGCGGGTAGAGCGCCGAAGAGGCGAAGAACATCGGGAATATCACGAAGTTCATCACGCCGGCGAAATTCTCAAGTTGCTTGATGACTGACGACATGAAGAGAGCCATGGAGCCGAGCATCAAGCCCGACAGCAGAAGGGCAGGCATCACCGTCAAATAGCCTGTGACGGGCTGCAGCCACTCCGGCACGCTGAGGAAGGCCGTCACGATGGGCTCA
>CAZSNH010000003.1:5603-11120 GCA_964607855.1 uncultured Hyphomicrobium sp.
CACCGATACTGCCGAACACACCCTCGAGGCCAGGGGGGGGCATATACATGGTGAAGAGCTTCAGCTCAGCAATCGGCGGCGGCTGGATTTCCCAGAAATAGGCAATGAGAAGGAATGTGTAGGCCTGCAAGAGGCCGACGGAAACCCCGCCGATGAGCTTCGAGAACAATAGAAAAGAGCGCGGGAAGGGACTGACCAGCAATGTGCGCATGGCGCCCGTTTCCCGGTCGTAGACCATGGAGAGTGACGACTGCATGGCATTGAAGAGAAGGATCATGCCGATGAGGCCCGGCGCGATGAACTCTTCGTAGAGGACGTAGGATTCATAAGGCGGTATGATCGAAACACCCAACACCTGCCGAAAGCCGGCGGCGAAAATGAAGAGCCAGATCAGCGGTCGCACGAGTGCGGAGAAGAAGCGCTCCCGCTGATGCAGGAAGCGAAGAACCTCGCGCCATACGATTCCCCGGAAGCAGCTCCAATAGGCGCCTAATCCGAACCGTTGTGCGACGGGGGCCTCGGCGGCCTCGACCATTGAGCTCGCAGATTCCGTGGTCATGCCGCCTCCGCGTTCCTGGTGCCTGTCACACTGCGGAAGGCGTCACGAATATTGTTGGCGTTTGCGGTTGCCAGCAGTCCCGGGACACTGCCCCTGTAGAGAACCTTTCCCCGATGCAAGAGGACAACCTGATCGGTCGGCCGGATCTCGTCGATGAGGTGCGTGGCCCAAAGAACGCCGAGCCCCTCGCGCTGCACGAGCTGCCGCACGATCTGAAGCACGCTCTCGCGCGAGCCGATATCCAGCCCGACGGTGGCTTCATCGAGCAGCAGGCAGCCCGGCTTGTGCAGAAGGCACCGCGCGATCTCTACCCGCCGCGCCTGGCCACCGGAGAGATTGCGGACCTTCTCGTCACCGCGGTCGGAGAGGCCAACGACCTTCAAGGCCTCGAGAGTGCGTTTCTTGGCCTCCCGGCGCGATAATCCGTGCAGAGCCGCGTGATAAAGAAGGTTTTGCGTGAGCGACAAGTCGGAATCGAGCGTCTTGCTCTGGAATACGACGCCTAGGTGCTGGAGAGCGTCGGTCGGCCGGCGGCGCACGTCGTGGCCGAGAATGCGGATTTCCCCGGTGACGTTATCATAGAGGCGCGTGATCAGCGCAAAGAGCGTCGACTTGCCCGCGCCATTGAGCCCGAGAAGCACCGTGAACACGCCCTTGGCCACGCTCAACGAGACATCATCGAGCGCTTGGTAGTCGCCGAAGCGATGGCTGACGCCACTCACGACAAGTGCGTCGGATCCGGGGACGGCTTTCTGAGGGGGCTCGGACGTCATTCGCTCGCGCGTGCTCCTGGTTTTGGGGCCGATACGTAGATTCCGGCGGGCCCTGTTATAGGCATCCACCGCGCCTGGCTCCAACAAAAATATGTTTGATGACCCAGACATCAACCCGTTAACTCAACGGACGAGTTGGGCTCTCTCTATGAACCTGCTCTGTACTCAGGGCGCGACCACCACGCCCCACGGATAGCGGCCTGCCTTGATGGACTTGACGACTTTGAGGTTCTCGACGTCGATTACCGAAACGTCGTTTGAAGTTCCATTCGTTGTGAAGAGCAGCTTGCCATCGGGGGTAAATCCGAGATTCCAGACGCGCTGGCCGACGAGCAGATATTTCTCGACCTTGTAGGTCTCGGTATTGATCACTGCCACGCGGTTCGCTGGGCCAAGGGCCACGAATGCCTTCTTGCCGTCCTTAGAAAATCGGACCCCAACGGGTTGAATGGCATCCTTCGAGACGCCCTGGATCTCGAATGTAATCTTTTGGACGATCTTGCGGCTTTCGGCGTCAATGACGGTGACCGAGCTACCGATCTCGGCACTCACCCACACCTGCTTTCCGTCTGCCGTGAATTCCGCCACCCGAGGACGATTATCGACCAGCACATTATCGATAGTCTTGTAGGTTTTGGTATCGATGAAGTGGGCCATGTTCGTAGTCTCGGAGGTGTTGACGAGGATTTTCCCGTCCGGGCTCATGCCCATGCCTTCGGGCTCAACGCCGACCGGCACGTCGGTGATGAGCGTTCCCTTCATGATATCCACGATGGTAACGAGGTTGTCGTCCTCGTTGGAAACATAAAGAGGGTTTCCCGACGTGTGCAGGATCGGCAATTCCGGATCGGGACCCGAAGGGAGCCGTTTCACGAGCTCATACGTGTTGACGTCGTAGACCTGAAGCTCGTGGTCATCGCTGGTGGCCACGATGATCCATTTACCCTCGTTGCCGAGTATAATGCCGCGCGGGCGCTGGCCGACCTTGATCGTATGGACGACTTCAAGTTTTTCGCTGTCGATGACGGTTACGGTGTTATCCTTCTCGTTGGTGACAAACACGCGGTAGGCAAAGGCCGGACCAGAGGTCGCCGCAAGTGCGCCAAGGACGAGAGTGGCTGTCCTGACTAGATTGAGGGTCTTCAAGTTCTCTACTCCAAATAGTGCCATTTCTGTTGTTGGATCTCGTTCGGCCGGCCGAACGGCCACTGGATTGGTTAATTGTAGTTCTTGCACTTCGTCTCAGGTTTATCGAAGCCAAGAGTATCGAGTTCGGTAAGCTGATGCAGGAAACCCGGCTGCGGCGAAACCGTAACGTGGACCTTGCCCGTGACGAGCAGAATGGGCTGGCGCAATTGTCCGTTCCAGCTGCGATAGGTGAGCTTCTGGCCTTTGAAGGCGGCAAGCTCGAATTCGGGCGAACGCATGTATTCGATAAGTTCCTTGGGGTTTGCTGACTTCTTGCGCGTGGCGGCTTCTCCGACCGAGCGCACCGCCATCCAGATGTCGTAATCGAGCGGGCGCATATTGCGATTATTCATCCGCTTGAACCGGTTCTGAAATTGCGTACCGCCCCATAACTCGATCGCCGGATGCCAGCTCGCGGCATAGAGACCTGCGGTTCCGATGACGGGCTTGGGGTCCCATGTGCGGTAGGGGAAGTATTCGCCGAAGAGACCGCCTTCATCGGAGACGACAGCAACATCATGCTCGGGTACTTTCTGAGTGAACTGAGGAATCTGCTGCTGAATCTGCTCGAAGCCACCGTCCGAACGGCGGCTGCCGGGGTCGTATTCGAAAGTACGTTCTTCCACGATCTTGAGGCCGAACCGCTTGACGGCACGCCGTAGCGCTTCGGCATAAGCCTTGTCCTCTTCGGTGGGGCCGACGACCAGGAACCAGCGCGACCAGCGCTTCCACGCCATATACTGAGCAAGGGCATCTGCGAGCATCGACCGCGAAGGTGAGGTATGCTTAACGTTGGGCCGGCATTCCTCTTCGCGCACCGAGTCATCAGGCGTACCGGCGTTGAAAATGATCGCTTCCTTGTCTTTGAGCGCGTCGGCGATGGCTAGTAGCGTTTTCGGGGCGACGTCGGTCACTACAAAGCCGACACCGGCTGTGACGCGCTTTACCGTCTCGGCAACGAGTTCATCGGGCTTAGCACTCTGGATGACGTCGAGGGCGAACTCCTGCTTTAGAAACTTGCCGGTCGTGTTGTTGTCGGAGATGGCGAGCTTGGCACCCCCTACGCCATCGTCGGGTGAGGGCACGTCGAGAAGCGACAATGGCGGCGGTCGCTCCCTCAGCTCGCGCACGAGGAGGATGTTGATCTTCTGCACATCACCGGGGGGTGGCGCCTGTTCGGCAGAGGCCGGCGCTGGCGCAGGCGTATCAGTCGCCGCAGGAGTGCTGGCCTCGCCAGAGAGCGCAGTCTGGGGCAGCAGGAAGGATATGAGCCATATCGAGCTTGCTAAGCCCAAAGCTCTGGAATTCCGCGATAGTCCGGCGCTGGAACGTGCACTCATAAGACCCGAACTCCATGCCACTTCATCCGCTCCCGTCTCTCGCGCGTCATCGACTTTGGCACTCATTTGTGATGTTACTATGTTTCACTTCAAGATCATACCTAAACTCCGGGTGTCAAGGCATGGGGAATTGGGACTCGCGGATTTGTGACCCGGCGTGAACAGCCGATCAGCAAAGGTGGGGGTTGCAAAGCCGGGGTGGGTCCCATCAAGTTAGAGGGGTGAAATGTGTGGGGCAGCACGCCTCACATGGGCAGGTACATGGGTTGGAAAGGCACGAGTTTGACGAATATGCAAGTGTCTCGCACGGTCGGCGCTGCGATCCTAATTGTAGCGTTCATGGTATCCCAAGCGCATGCGTCCCAGAAAATCGCCCTCTATCCCTTTGAGCTCGATATTCCGGCCACTGAAGAAGACTTCTTCATCGGGGAAAAGAAGGCAAATGCCGAGGAAGAAGCACGGCTGGGGCTCATTCGTACCGAGTTCGAGAAGGCGTTGAAAGCAGATGGGCGATATGAAGTTGTCGACCTTGCTCCCCTCAAGGAAGAGATTACGCAAGCCCAGCCGCTTCGCACCTGCAACGACTGCGATGTCGAGATCGCCAAGAAAGCCGGTGCCGAGCTCGCGCTCCTCGGCATCGTAAACAAGGTGTCGGAAACCCATCTCAATCTCATCGTACAGATCCGCGAAGTCGCAACCGGGGCGACGGTGAATTCGATGCAGGTTGTCGTTCAGGGCAATACCGATGATACTTGGCTTCACGGAGCGCGGTGGCTATTGAAGAACCGCCTATTGGTGAGTGAGGAGAACAAATGATCGATCGGCGCACACTTCTGTCGGGAGTGGCGGCTCTCACCTTTGCGCCTGTGTTTCCGGCCGCACTTTGCGCCGAAACCAAGCCGCTCAAGATCGCTTCCGTAAAATTCGGGTCTTTGGCCTGGCTGCTCGAGACGATTAAAGCCGAAGGCCTCGACAAGAAATATGGGCTCAGCCTCGAGGTCGTTGAGATAGCGAACAACCAGTCCAGCCCGATAGCACTTTACGGTGGTAACGCCGACGTTGTGGTCAGCGATTGGCCCTGGGCGCTGCGTCAGCGTGCGATGGGCGAGGCGCTGAAGTTCGCGCCGTTCTCAGGCGCGCTGGGTGCTGTGATGGTCCCTGAGGGTTCCGACATAAAGGATCTCGCCGGTCTTAAGGGGAAGAAGCTCGGCGTTGCAGGATCAGCCACCGACAAGAGCTGGATCCTCTTGCGTGCCTACGCCAAGAAGACCATAGGTGCCGATTTGGCCGATTATGCCGTGCCCCAATACGGCGCCGCGCCGCTGCTGGCGGAGCAGATCAAGGACGGTCGGCTCGATGCCGTCCTGAACTTCTGGACATTTAGCGCCCGACTGGCCGGGAGCGGATTTAGGCGTTTGATTTCCATGTCCGACGTTATGGAGGCCCTTGAGATCAATCCGCAGCCTACCCTCGTAGGATTCATCTGGAAAGAATCAACCGAGGTCAATCAGGGGGCCGCAATCAAGTCGCTGCTGGCAGCCGTTGAAGAGGGCAACAGCATTCTTGCCAAATCTGAAGCGGCATGGGAGAGACTGCGCCCGCAGATCAAGGCAGCCAGCGACGCCGAGTTCGCGGCTCTGGTTGCCGGGTACCGTTC
>CAZSNH010000003.1:11130-23486 GCA_964607855.1 uncultured Hyphomicrobium sp.
GTGGTCCGATGCTGAGATGAAGTCGGCAGAGAAACTCATGTCTTTGCTCGTAGCAGGTGGCGACACAGAACTGGTGGGCAATGGTACACGCTTCGATCCCAAGCTCTTCCACGGCTCTGGCACGTAAGCTGTTGAAGCCGGGCGCCATCGGCGGAAGGCTGGGGTGGACCGTCTTGTCGCTCGGGACTTTCGTGGTTTTGTGGGCACTTGCCGCGGGGATCATTCAAAGTAGGCACTTCCCAAGTCCGGGCACGGTTCTCGATGTGCTATTGAACGAGGCACAGACCGGCGTCCTGTGGGGGCACCTCGGTATCACGCTCGTGCGTGTCGCTCTGGCGTTCACGCTCGCAATGATCATCGGAGCAGCGATCGGCCTCGCAATCGGCGCCAACAAGATTGCGGACAAGTTTTTTGATAGCTGGCTCATCCTGCTCCTCAATCTGCCAGCACTCGTGATCATCGCCCTCTGCTACGTGTGGATGGGTACGACGGAGGCAACCGCTGTGACAGCGGTCGCGATCAACAAGATTCCCAATGTCGCCGTTCAGATGCGCGAAGGGGCTCGCTCGCTGTCGAAGGACCTTGCGGAGATGGCTCACATGTACGGTTTCGGAGCCTGGAAGACGCTGCGCCACGTCACGCTTCCGCAGCTCGCGCCCTTCTTCGCGGCCGCTGCGCGCTCGGGCCTTGCACTCGTCTGGAAGATCGTTCTCGTCGTCGAGGCACTGGGCGGGCACTCGTCGGGAGTGGGACATCAGATTCACACCGCCTTCGGAACCTACGACGTTCCGATGATTTTGGCATACGCGCTCGCCTTCATCATCGTGATTCAGATTGCGGAGCTCGGTATCCTTCAGCCTCTGCAGTCAAGGGTCAATCGATGGCGCCGGTAGGTCACCCGATACACATCGAGGTCACGCAGAAGACGTTCCCGGCCATCGGCGGACGCGACGAAAACACGGTGCTTCGTAACGTCCGCTTTACGGTCGAGCCGCGATCGTTCGTGGTTCTCACCGGACCCTCGGGGTGCGGAAAATCGACACTGCTCAATATCGTCGCTGGCCTTGATAAGGATTTTGAAGGCCGGATCGACCTCGGGCCGGGCCGTCCGCGTATGACGTTCATCTTCCAGACGCCGCGGCTCTTGCCATGGCGAACCGTGCGTCAGAACCTCGAACTCGCATTGCCCGATCGCGACCCCCGGCGGCAGCAGATTCCCGAGATGCTTGAGCGGGTGGGCTTGACGGAGGCGGCGGAAGCCTATCCTGAGCGGATTTCGCTCGGCATGCAGCGGCGCGCCGCTCTCGCCCGCGGCTTTATCACCGAGCCCGAAATACTGCTGATGGACGAGCCTTTTGTTTCGCTCGATGATCCGACCGCCCAGGGCCTCAGGGAGCTTCTCATTGATCTTTGGACAAGCAGGCCCACGACCGTCCTCTTTATTACCCATGACCGCACGGAATCGGTCATGCTGGGAACCCGCATATTGCGCATGGGTCCGGGCTCTGCGAGTATCGTTCAGGACGAGACCGTACGTCTGCTGCCCTCTGAACGTAAGGATCGCGCAAAGGTCCTCGCCGAGCAGAAGCGCATATTTCAGAATACATGAGCCCACCTCGATGCAATTTCCGGCGACTCCGGTTCGTCTCCTGGCGAGTGTGACCAATGAAGCCGAAGCGCATCTCGCGCTCGCAGAGGGGGCTGACATCATTGATGCCAAGAACCCGCTCGCGGGGGCGTTGGGCGCGCTCCCTCTGGAGACCGTCGCAAAGATTTGCCGGGCCGTCGATGGTCGCGTTCCGGCGAGTGCCACAATCGGCGATCTGCCGAGCGAGCCGGATCCGGTCAGCGATGCAGTAGCGCGGATGGCTGGCACCGGAGTCGACTTCGTAAAAGTGGGTTTCTACGGCGGCGATCGCGAACACGAGACAGTTGCGCATCTTGGATGTGTGGATGTCGGGGCATCCCAACTCGTTGGCGTTCTGTTTGCCGATCAATCGCCAGATTTCGGGCTCATTCCGGCGATGGCCAGAGCAGGTTTTGCCGGGGTGCTTCTGGATACGTCCGAGAAAAAGGCGGGCAGCTTACCCGATGTCATGAGTAACGTGTTGCTGCGCGTGTTCGTGGCGCTTGCGCACGACTACGGCTTGTTCGCTGGTCTTGCGGGATCGTTGCGTCTTGCGCATGTGCCCTCTCTATTGGATATCGGAGCAGATGTTATGGGGTTCCGCGGTGCTCTCTGTGCCGAGGGGTTGCGCCAGAATGGACTCGATGCGGACGCGTTGCGGACTATTCGCTACGCCATACCAAGAATCTCCCTCACCGCGCCAACGGGCGTCAATTCTATTCTAAAAGAGCCTGTATGAGCACGAAATCGCCAAAGCCCGCGGACACTGAGCACGGTTTGCGCGACTGCATATTCGTGCGCGACCACGTTATCGACTGCAACATCGGGGTTTATGCCGAAGAGAAGGGTGTCACCCAGAAGGTCCGCCTTTCGGTGCACGCTTTTCTCGCCCCCAGCGTGAGAAGCAGCCGTGATGAGATGGTCGAAGTACCCTCCTATACCGACATCATCGATGCCATCGCCGATATTACGTCGAAAGGCCACATCAATCTGGTTGAGACGCTGGCCGAGCGCATTTGCGAAACCCTTCTCAGGGATCGGCGGATCGATGGCGTGTCTGTCGTGATCGAGAAGCTCGAACGCGGACCGCTGCGCGGCGTCGAAATTTACCGCAGCCGCGCGAGCTGAAACGTGAGGCCGCTCGTTCTCAAAATAGGCGGCAGTCTCGCCAAGACGGGACGCGTTGAATGTGTGCTCGCCACGGTTGTTCGTTCGCGCCGGCGCCTCGTCATCGTACCTGGCGGGGGCGCATATGCAGACGATGTGCGGGCCTCTCAGGTCATGAAGGGTTATGCAGATGAGCAAGCCCACCGGCTCGCGATCCTCGCAATGCACCGCATGGCCCGCGACATGGCCGACATGCAACCAAGACTCACCATGGCGGCCAGCATCCAGGATATGCGCGATGGCTGGAAACGGGGCGCGATCCCCGTCTGGCTGCCGCTGCGCCTCGCGGAGAGAGACGGCTCAATCCCTCAGGACTGGACCGTGACATCGGATGGACTTGCCGCCCGATTGTCGGAACGGCTGGGAGGCTTGCCCTTGTTGCTCCTGAAGTCGTGCCGGGTACCCCGCTCGGTTCCGGCTTTGGTTTTGGCCGCCGCCGGTGTCGTGGATCCGACCTTTGCCGTTATCGTTCGGCGCGCTGGGCTCAAGTGGCGCATTCTTGGCCCACAAGAAAGAGACGATCTCCGCCGACTTATCAAGGCTTAGTGGAGTGAGCAGGCTGGCCGCCCGTAAACCCTAACAATACCCGTGGGCTGCCATCGACGGCGGCGCCATCACGTGCTAGCCCGTTTCCCATGGCCAAGAAAAACATCAAGACGCCTCGTTGGGGTTGGGCCCTCACGGGATCAGGACATTTCTTCAAGGAGAGCCTCGCCATCATGCGTCGGCTTCCCAATCTCGACGTCTTTCTCTCGAGCGCCGCCGAGGAGGTGCTCAATATGTACAAGCAGCATCTGAACTTCCCCGAAGGAACGCGCATCTACAAGGACCGCACGGCGAGCTCGGCCCCTGTCGGCAACTTCTATTATGGTGTCTACCACACCCTCGTGCTCGGTCCGGCGACGTCGAACACAGTGGCCAAGTGCGTAGCCGGCATTTCCGACAACCTGCCGACCAATGTCTTCGCGCAAGCCGGTAAGTGCCGTGTGCCGACGATTGTTTTCGCGTGCGATACGGCTCCCGAAATGGATACCGAAGCCCCGAAGGGCATGGTGAAGGTCTATCCGCGCCGCATCGATCTTGAGAACACGGCGAAACTGAAAATGTTCGAAGATACGACCGTCGTCGAGACGTTGCCCGAACTCGAAATGGCGGTAGAGGCGCGATTGGCATGGCTGAAAAGCTCCTCTTCTTGACAGGCCACCTCGCCGAGCAGCGCGTCGCGCAGACGGTCGAGACCCTTGGGTTGCCGAAGGGATCGTGGCGCGTGCAGAACATCGGAATCAAGGTCGCTGCGCTGATGACGGAAGCAATCGTAAGGAACCGACTCAAGGCACCCATTGGCGCCGACCGCGTTATTCTTCCCGGGCGATGCCGGATGGATCTTGCAGGCCTCTCAGACCACTACGGCGTCCCGTTCGAGCGGGGACCGGATGAGATTGTGGATCTGCCCCAGTTCTTCGGTCGCGGTGGCCGCCCGCCGGATTTCTCAAGGCATAGTATCCGGATCTTTGCCGAGATTGTCGAAGCCCCGATGATCTCGATCGAGGCGCTCGTGGCGCGCGCACGTGTCCACCGCGCGGCAGGCGCCGATGTGATCGACATCGGCTGTCAGCCCGACGTTGAGTTCCCCGCCCTCGAAAACGCGATCGCTGCGCTTCATGCCCAGGGTTTCAAGGTGAGCGTCGACAGCGGCAACGTCGAGGAGTTGAGGAGAGCAGCCAATGCAGGGGCCGATTATGTGCTCTCGCTTGATGAGACGACGCTCGATGTGGTCGGCGGCACAGGATGCGTTCCCATCTTGGTGCCGAAGCCGCACGGTGACCTCAATTCACTCTTGCGGGCCATCGAGAAGGCAAAGGCGAAGAAGATGTCTTATATCGTCGATCCAGTGCTGGATCCGATCCACTTCGGATTTTTGGCATCTCTCGAGCGATATGCTGAGTTGCGCCGCCGCTGTCCAGATGCGGAAATTCTCATGGGCACGGGAAATCTGACCGAGCTAACGGATGCCGACAGTCAGGGCGTGACAGCAGCCCTAATCGGGATTTGCTCGGAACTCAGAATCGAAAACGTGCTCATTGTCCAGGTCTCTCCCCATACGATACGAACGGTTTACGAGCACGATGCCGCCCGCCGCTTGATGTTCAGGGCGCGTGAGGACGCGAGCCTTCCCAAGGGTTACGGCGGCGGACTGTTGTCGCTTCACGAAATGAAACCTTTTCCGCTGACGCCGGAAGAGATTGCGCGCGAAGCCCAAGGCGTGCGAGATGCCAACTTCCGCATTCACGCGGCCGAGGACGGGATTCACATCTACAACCGCGATGGACACCATGTCGCCACCGACCCGTTTGAACTTTTCTCGAAGCTTGATGTCGACAAAGATGGGAGCCATGCCTTCTATCTCGGTTATGAGCTTGCAAAGGCCGAGATTGCGCGGGCTCTCGGAAAACGCTACGCGCAGGACAATCCTCTCGATTGGGGTGTTGCCGCCGAAAAGAAGAATGAGGATCTCATTCGCCATGCGCCCGAAGGTGCGACGTTGAAAGCGGCCAAAGAAGGGAAATCGAGAGCTGCTAGAGAGAGGACTGATGCCAAGAATCGTCGAGACGATCGCAACGACGACGAGCGCTAGCGGAGAAGCGCACATTGCCCCGCTCGGCTTGATTGAGGATGGGGAGGGCTGGATCGTGGCGCCCTTCAAGCCTTCACGGACGCTCGACAATCTCAGGGTCAATCCCTTCATTGTCGCGAGTCATACGAGCGATGTGCGCGTTTTTGCAGGCTGCGTGACGGGCCGTCGCAACTGGCCTTTGGTTTCGGCAGCCAAGATCAAAGGGGTGTATGTCGAGGGTGCTCATGCTCACTGGGAGCTTGCCGTTGATCGCATCACGGAAGATGATGAGCGGCCGCGATTTCACTGCCGTCTCGTTCATGTGGCCAATCATGCGCCGTGGGAGGGGTTCAACAGGGCGCAAGGCGCCGTGCTAGAACTTGCGGTATTGACGACGAGACTTCACATGCTTCCCCCCGAAAAAATCGAGAATGAGTTGAAGTATCTCGAGATTGCCATCACCAAGACAGCTGGTCCGCGTGAAAAGGAAGCCTGGGGCTGGTTGATGGAGAAGGTCGAGGCTTGGCGGGCAGGCCTGAAGCCAGGATCACTGAAGCCTTGAGGCGGGCGCAAGACCTAATTGGCGAGCAGTGCGACGGCGACCGCAGGCGCTGAGTGCGTCGCCGCGAGCCGGAGTGCCGGCGATACGTTGAGAAGGCTGCCGAAGGTGAAGGGATTGCGGCCGAGGCGGAGCGCAATCACGCTTGCAGTGTCGGCGCCAATTCCTGCGGTGACGACGGGGGCTTGCAGGGGAAGAGGATTGGCCGAGAGCACCTGCAGCACGCCATCATAAATCGACTGCAACTGCTGCTCGCGAACGAAAGCCGATGCGATGCGCCATTCGTCCGCCGTACCGTCAGCGCCGTCGCGGCCAACAAGACGCGCAAATCTGCTCACGCTTTCCTGGTATGTCTTGCCTTTCCCGTCGGCCGTGGCATGCAGGTCAACCCCATCGGGAAGCTCACCCAGAATGCGCCGGACGTCCGCCATTGTCGCAAAATACTCGCGCGCGAGGGCGACCCATTGCCCCTTGAAGGGGGCTCGATTTGTGACACTCGCGACGGATGTACGAGTGAGACCGGTATAGACGAGTTCGCCTGTGGTCAGCCGTTCGGCGTCGGTGAGACCGCGCGGAGCCGGTTTGCCGTTGCGAATCGGAATGATATCCGTTGTCGTTGATCCGAAGTCGACCAAGAGCGCATGCGGGAGCCTTGAGGCCAAGAGTGTAGCAGTGGCGAGAAAATTCGTCGATCCGACGTCCCGGTGATGGGCGAGGGCGGTCTCGACATTTGCAAACCCGTGCTGCCCAGCCCAGAACGCAATCTGTGGGCCCAACACTTTTGCGAGGTGCTGCACGAGCGTTTCGACGCCTGTCTTCCGATCGGGGAATAGATCGGACAATTCGCCCGTCATGGTCACCGCGAATTTATTGCCGCGGTTCAGCAGAGAAGATGCGGACTGGAGCGCATAACTGAGTTTTTCAAAACCTTGCCATAGTGGGCACACGTATTGCTCGACGGCAACGATCGTGCCGTTATCGGCGAGAGCGACTTTGAGATGCGCTCCGCCCACGTCTAATCCTGCGACAACTGTCACGTGGTGTGCCCCGGCCCTTAGGCATTGTTTTTATAATAGACCAATTATGCGAGGTGCGCATATGGAGATCATCCCGGTACTTGACGTCAAGAGCGGACTTGTGGTTGTCGCCCGAGGTGGTAAACGCGCAAATTATCTGCCGATATTTCAGGCACGCGATCAGAGTGATCCGCATTTCATAATAAGTAAGTATCTTTCGCTCTATTCCTTTCGAACGTTCTATATTGCTGATCTTGATGGGATCGAGGGACGTGGCCCCAATCTCAAGCTCGTCGAAGACTGTGCAAGTCGTTATCCCAATCTTGCATTCTGGATCGATAACGGTAGCCGCGGTTCTGATGAACTAAGTAAGCTTATGTCGCTCGGCCGCTCAGTCATGCCTGTAGTCGGCACGGAATCGTCGGTCTCACCAGATGAGCTCCGCAGTATTACGGACACCCTGAATGGGGGGTTCGTGCTTTCGCTTGATTATCGTGGCGAAGACTTTCTCGGTAACCCCAGCATCCTTGACGCGCCGAATACTTGGCCGGCCAAGATCATCGTCATGACACTCAGTCACGTTGGAATGAATTTAGGGCCGGATCTTGAGAGGATCACCCGGATTACCGAAATGGCGCCGTCGCGTTCGATTTATTCAGCAGGCGGCATCCGGAGCATCGACGATCTCAAGAGCGTTCGGAGGGCTGGATGCGCGGGGGCACTCATGGCAACGGCACTTCACTCGGGCCAAATAAAAACCGGCGACCTCGAAGAGGCCGCCGGGTTCTAGTTTGGTCCACGTTGACGAGTGGATAAGAAGTGCCACTCGCCTAATCAGCCGTTCCAACGGCCAGAGAGTAGTCTTCCCAATCGCTGCAGCAGACCCCCCTTCATTGGAGGGGCATTATCCTGCTGTGGACGGTGCCCGCTTCAAGTCTTCGCACCGAACGGGTGAGAGGCCGAGTTGCGTTGGGCGGTTGCTTCGGCAGCCGTCGGCTTGCCGGCAACGGCGCGTGCAATTGCTTCTTTGGTGGCACGATAGTTGTAGTCTTGGATCTTGGCGTCGTCGGCAGCTTCCCAGTGAATGAACACGCCGACGCAAACGTAGACGTCATCGGCCTCGTTGGCAGGAATCACGCCTTCGGCCACCGAGTCCTGGACGGCTTTGGCGACGCCGTACTGGGCAGGGCCGAACATCTGAACGGCCTGGCGGGCATCCTTGATGGTGACCTTGTTGAACATCACGGTGTTCGGCTTGCAGGGCAGGTTCGGAGCGATGACGGCGAGGAGCGACGTGAAGCCGTCCTTGTTGTTGCAGAGCGAGTTGCAGAAAGCCGTCTCAACGGCGCTGCCACGGGGGCCGATGAGTAGGTCGATATGAGCGACCTCATTACCGTCGCCGACGAGGCTCTCGCCGACCATTACGCGATTGATCTTTGCCATAAGGGGTATTCCTCCCGATTCATTACTTCACGAAAACCCGCCCTCCCCAAAGACTTCGAGACCTCGAGGTATGAGCAGAATGCGGTCGTCTCCGGCAATCCCAGTTTTCAGCTTTCAATGACAAAATCATTGAGGCGGTTCGCCGGATAGCGGCGCCGAGAGCACCGCCCTTAGATAGCGCTAGGTGCGGTCCGGAGACAAGTGGTTATCGCTTTAACAGTGCGGACCCGGATGAATTAATTCTGGCGGCAAAAAGGGTTGCTACAACAAAGTCCGCCGTCGTCCCAGGGTTAAGCCCTTGCGATTTTAGATCTTGATCGAGAGCGAGCAAAAGGGCGCGTGCGGCCCTTCCAAAGGGGGGGCGCGAGGCATCTATATGGTCCTGCGCCAATTTTCGTACTCTAAGCGCTGTGGCTTCACCGTATTTCCGGGCAATGTGGCTGTCGGGGAAGCGGGCGAGGTAAGCCATATGAAGCGCCGTTACGGCCTCTTCAGGGCTGGCCGCCAGCGCCTGGGCTTCAAGCAGCTGCGGCAAGCCGAAGTCGAAAATGTCATCGAAGCCTTCGACGTAGGCCCGCGCGATCCGGTCACGGTCTACGGCGAGCCGCATTGCTTCAAGGAGTGTCAAGTCGGCGGGCCTGCCTACGTCTCCCTTCTTGACGCGTCCCAATCCAGCGGGATTGGCGCGCGCAATAGCCGAGAATGCGTTCTGGGCATCCTCGCGGTCGAGATTTGCAAGGATCATCTTGATCCGGCTCTGCAGTGTGCCGCCCTCTGCTTCGGCGGCCGCAGCGATCGGAGCACAGAGAAGAATGATGCCAAGATTCGTGTTGCATCCAGCGGCGTCGAAGCTCGCCTCGACGGCGCGCCGGATCCTGAGGCCCACCTTGAGACCGCGAGCGGCGATGTGGGGCGCGGCGGCGCGCGCGCTCACTTCGAAATGACGGACCTCCATTCCGTGGCCGGGCGCGTGAACATGCACGTTGCCGGGCTTCAGTGCTTTGAGTTCATCCTGGCAGGCACCGATAAATGCGTCTCTGATCGCGGCAGCATCGAGGCCCGTAGCCGTCATGAGCTCACCGGCTTTAGTGAGGCCAAGAAGTGCTCTGCAAGTGTCCAGGCGATGTTGATGTCGGTAACGCTTTGCAGTCCCTTCCACGCCGGATTGGAATTGATCTCGAGCACGAGCAGGTTTCCCTCTTGATCGCAGATGAGATCGACGCCTGCGTAATCCGCGCCGACGGCTTTTGCCGCTTCGAGGGCAAGGCGCTCCATTTCGCTGTCGGGCTCATGCCCCAATGGCTCAGCACCCTGGTGGATGTTCGTAATCCAAGTTTTTCCGACGCGGGCCATTGCCGCCAGCACGGTTCCGTTCGATACGAAGATGCGCCAATCGATGAAGCGCGTTTCGCCATCGCGGCGCAGGTAATCCTGCATGTAGTAAACATCGCCGACGCTCGCGGGGTTTGGCAATTCATCGGCGGTCTTGGCCTTCATAACACCATTACCCTGGCTGCCAAAGAGAGGCTTGATAACGAGAGGCCGCTCCTCCGCGCGGGCAAATTCTAAGGCGCGCTCGTAGCCTTCGACAACACGTGTTGGCGGGGTTGGTAGACCGGCTTTGCGAA
This sequence comes from uncultured Hyphomicrobium sp., assembly GCA_964607855.1. Classification (GTDB taxonomy): domain Bacteria; phylum Pseudomonadota; class Alphaproteobacteria; order Rhizobiales; family Hyphomicrobiaceae; genus CAZSNH01. Next base: position 21,185 of record CAZSNH010000003.1, read on the forward strand.
AGAGGAAGGTTGCCATTGATTTGTCGACGCACCGCTCGATCGCGCGCGCGTCGTTCCAGACTCGTACTACGCTCTCCCTGAGGTCGTGCAGGACGCCGAGCCGCAGCGTGATCTGTTCGAGATTGCCGGCCGAAATCGAGCGCACGAACGCACCATCGGGAAGTCTTCCTGAAAATCCCGGAATATCGAGCCCGCAGGGCGCGCGCGTATCGAAGGCGCAGTCCTTGAGCGTCGTTGTCGTGACGCAGGCCCCACGCTCCTCCATGGCCTTGGCCAAGCGGCGCGAATGCCAATCGCTTTTGGCGTCCTCTACAAAGAGCGCAATGTGCGGTGCATGCGCCATCGGAAATCAACGGAAGCTTACGTCGACAATGTCGGGCGCGAGCTTACCGGCTTGGAAGGAGGCGCCGGTATTAAGATTTGAAACAGTGACTTGCGCGGGGCTGAAGAGTTTTCCATCGATCTCGTAGAAATTGCCCTTCACGGCCGCGAAAATTTCGGCAAACGGACGGCCATAAGAGGTTGAGGCGCTCGAGGGGAGCGTCTCGGCGAGCTCCTTTGCTTCCGCATCCGTGCTGCGCACAAAGAGCTGGACGCGTCCGCCGTAAATGATGGCATCGTTGGTTCGCCCCATGGCTTTCACAAAATCAGGAACAGGCGGCGCAAGAGGCGCCACACCGTATCCATCGACGATCTTGTCGAGGGGGAAGTGCAGCTCGTGTGCCTTGTGCAGGGCTACCTCAAGAACGCGAGCTGCAATCTGCACTGTTCCAGCGAGGCTGCCAGTCGGGGCGTACAATATCGTCAAGTCTCTGGGCGAGATCCCGCAGGCGGTTGCTACGTTTTGGGCGACGGTGCTCGGGGGTGCCTTGTCGCCTTCTATGACGAGCGCTCCTTTCGAGTAGTGATCGAAATAGCCGAGTTCTCCAAAAAGCTTCTCGACCCGCGAAAGGGCTCGTGCGGGCCCAGAGCCCAGTGCGGAAAAGCCAGCCTTCTCATCAGTGATGGTCCAGCCCGCATACTGACTGGCTAGGCAAGCGATGACGGGATTGGTCGAATGAACGACGACGCCAAGCGGCCAGCGGTCGAGGCCCGACGAAGATGTGATCGTTATGGTCCCCAGCCCACCCATGCAGACTTCACCAAGTAGCCGGCCTGCCTCGAGGCCACCCGGTGCGCTGGCGCCAAGATCGATACGACGTTCACCGGCTTCTCCCGTTGAAATCGAGCACCGCAACACGGAGGCATTGCCTGCAATTTCGTCGACAATCCTTGCTGCCCGCGCATTGACGCTCGGAAAGAGACCATAGTGGGGGTTCATAAATTCGTTTCCTTCCCTTTTTTCACTTCATACAGCATGTCCGCGACCAAACCCAAGCGCTCGCGGCAGGATGCCTCGGCCAGTTCGGGGGTTTCGGCTTCCGCGATAACGGTGCAGACCGGCCGGTATTTGCGAATGCGGCATGGACCGCTCGGCCGGTCCGACACCCAATCGGGCAAGTCGGTTGGGCTCACGGTTAACGGCCCCCGGTCGGCGTAAAGGTAGGCGGCAGCTCGGGCCAAAGGCCGGTCCCATCCCTCGATGGTCTGGCGCAAGGTGGGGATCGAAAGCGAGGCCTCGACGTGGGCACGAAAGAGCGTTCCCCGGTTATCGTCCAGAACGTCGAGTGTCGCACCGGGACGGGGATTAATCTCAATGAGAAGAGGCTCGCCGCCCTCGCAAATCATGAAATCGAACGATACCAGTCCCCTGAGATCGAGCGCAGGCAAGAGTTCGAGGATGCCATGCGTGAGCTTAGCTTCGAACTCGTCGCCAAGATGAAGCGCGCCGACGGCCCCGCCATAACGATAGGGCATGTGGGGTGCCGGATTGGTCCACTGGCGGCTCCACGCGACCGCAACATCCTTCTCTCCAGAAATCACGGCGGCCGAGATCATGATCCCTTCGACGGCACGCTGGAAGTAGGCGTGCCGGTGCACCGTTTCCCCCTCCTTGAGCGGATGGACATGGACACCACCGCTTCCACCCTGGCGCTTGACCAGCCAGCCGTTTGCAATTGCGGGCCGCTCCAGCGACGTTTCGGGATGGCGTATTCCGCGTTCGGCGAGGAGTGCCGAGAAGCCTAACGGTTCTTTGGCCCGACGCACGGTCTCGGCGCTGCAACCGAGAAGACGAAAATCATTTGCCAAGCGGGCGATGAGATCTGTATCGTCCTCGAAGCCAGTCCCGAGTACGAGACCGATCGGTGGTTGGGATGCAGCCGAAGCAAGGGAGTGGAGTGCTACCGAGAGCGAACGGTAG
>CAZSNH010000004.1:0-455 GCA_964607855.1 uncultured Hyphomicrobium sp.
CTTCATGCGAGGCCGGACACTGGCGAACAGCTTTGTGATTCTTGATGAAGCCCAAAACACCACCAGCATGCAGATGAAGATGTTTCTTACCCGCCTCGGTGAGAACTCGAAGATGGTCGTAACAGGCGACCCATCGCAAATCGATTTACCTTTCGGCATGGCCTCGGGCCTCGAAGAGGCCGTGGGGCTGCTCGCCGGTGTCAAAGGTATCGAGGCCGTTCGCTTCTCGAGCGCCGACGTGGTGCGTCGTGATCTCGTCGCGCGGATCGTTGAGGCCTACGACAAGCGCGCCGGAAAGTACGATTGATATGCCCGAGGAATGCGACAGTCGCAGCGAGTGCGGTTGGCTCACGATCGACATCGTTCCTGAGAGTGGAGATTGGTCGTCCTTCGAACCCGTCGAGGCCAACATTCTTGAAGCAGCCCACGCCCTCGAGCGCCATTGCGACATGATG
>CAZSNH010000004.1:465-2666 GCA_964607855.1 uncultured Hyphomicrobium sp.
GATGGGCGGCAAACGATTGACGGCCTGCGTGGCGCTCAGCAACGACGCGACAGTGCAGAAGCTCAATGCGACTTACCGCGGCAAGAACAGCCCAACGAACGTGCTCTCTTTCCCGGCGGCAGAAGGAACAAACAACAATCAGACAGGACCTGTCAGTCTTGGAGATATCGTGCTCGCGGCCGGAACGGTGCTTCACGAAGCGCGCGAACTCGCAATTTCGCCTAAGCATCACCTGCAGCACCTCGTCGTCCATGGATTGTTGCATCTCCTCGGATTCGATCACGAAAGCGACGAGGACGCAGAGGAAATGGAGAATCTCGAGATTGAGATCGTAGCCTCCCTCGGTATTGCCAATCCTTACGCGGACGTGGAAGACTTTGCTTCCATGCCGCCGCGAACCGCCCGGAAAGACATGCGACGATGACCGCCGGTACTTCGAACTCCAAGATGGATCGCTCTGCGGGACCGGAGGCAGGTGCGACGAGCCTGTTGAGCTGGTTATCCGGCCTTAGAGCGCGCTTTGGCCTTGGTGGTGCCCAGACACTGCGCGACACACTCGAGCACGCGCTTAAAGAGGAGCGCTCTGCGGCTCAGGCCTTTTCGGCCGAGGAGCGGCGCATGCTGTCGCGGCTCTTGGGCTTCGGCGCCAGCCGGGTGCAAGACATCATGGTGCCGCGCGCCGACATTATTGCCGTCGACGAGAGTGCGAGCATCCGCGAGCTCATCCAGACATTCGAAGAAGCCGGCATTTCGCGCATCCCGCTTTATCATGAAACGTTGGACGATCCGCGCGGCATGGTGCACATCAAGGATCTCTTCCGGTGGCTCTCCGCCGAGGCCTCGGGCCGGCACGTCATCGAGCCGTCGCGCCGGCCTGGTGCTGGCTCCGCCGGCGAGACCGCCAATAAGTCTCATCCAGAACCAATTCCGGGGGATAAGCCCGACGTCGCGCGCATCGACATCGCGCGCAGTATTTCTTCAGCAAGGATTCGCAGACCGGTTCTGTTCGTGCCGCCGTCGATGTCGGCAATGAACCTTCTCGTTCGCATGCAGTCAACGCGCATTCATATGGCGCTCGTGGTCGACGAGTATGGTGGCACCGACGGATTGGTGACAATTGAGGATCTTGTCGAGCAGATCGTCGGGGACATCGAAGACGAGCACGACGAAGCCGAAGCCGATTTCGTCACAACGGATCCGAAGCTGGGGTTGGTGGCCTCAGCACGTACGCCGATCTCCGAACTCGAAGAGCATCTTGGCATCAAGCTTGCCGATGAGGAGGTGGCTGATGAAGTCGACACCTTGGGGGGGCTTGTTTTTCAGATCGTCGGTCGCGTGCCGGCGAGAGGCGAGATTGTCCGGCACAAATCCGGCTTCGAGTTCGAGGTGCTCGATGCCGACCCAAGGCGGGTGAAGAAGTTGCGTATCCACAAACCGAAGGTGGTCGCTGCGGTTGCTCCACTTGGTAACGACAGCAAGTCCTGAGTTCCCAATGACCGGTCCCGAGCGGCCAACGCTGAGCGAGAACGTTGCGAGGCGCGGCCGATCTCGCGGCATGGTGGATGGCGTGCTCCGCTTCCGTGAACTCGTCACAGAGGCCTCGGGGTGGAAACGATTTGCATGGGCCTTTGGGGCTGGAGTGCTTTCCGTCCTCGCCATGTCGCCGTTCCATCTGAGCCCCGTCCTCTTCTTGACGTTTCCCGTATTCGTCTGGCTCATCGACCGTCCTGTTTCCGGCGATGAATGGGGGCTAAGCGCGGCGCGCTCGGCCGCCGTTGTCGGCTGGTGGTTCGGTTTCGGATACTTCCTCGCCGGGCTTTTTTGGATTGGTGAAGCTTTCCTGGTCGAAGCGGAGAATTATGCTTACCTGATCCCGTTCGCGGTGACGCTTCTTCCTTCCGGTCTCGCGTTCTTCTTTGCCGCTGCTGCTGGGCTGGCGAGGCTGTTCTGGAGGCCAGGTTTTGCGCGCGTTATCGTGCTTGCGATAACCTTCACAGTCTTCGAATGGCTGCGCGGACATATGCTCACGGGCTTCCCTTGGAACCTTGTTGGATATGCATTGACGTGGCCGTTGCCGCTGATGCAGATCGCGTCGATTTTCGGAGTGTACGGCCTTACGCCATTGGCCGTGGGGATCGCAAGCGCACCCCTGGTCGTGGCCGCCGATTATTGCGCGCGTGTGCCGGGCGGGGCTGGTGCCT
>CAZSNH010000004.1:2676-20636 GCA_964607855.1 uncultured Hyphomicrobium sp.
GTCCTTGCCGCAGCAGCAATGATCCTAGCGATCTTAACCTTTGGGCTGCTGAGGCTATCGGCGCCGCCCGCTCCGAGCGTTGAGGGCGTAAAACTTAGGATTGTTCAGCCGAGCATCGCACAGCGTGAGAAATGGATTCCGGCCAACCAGGGCCGGATATTCAACGAGCACCTCGATCTCTCACAGCAGAACAGCCACGGCCAATGGGATGGCATGGCGGGCATCACACATGTTGTGTGGTCGGAGGCAGCGATGCCGTTCCTTCCCCTCGAGCATCCTGAGGCGATTGCGGCGATCGCGGAAACGTTGCCACCCGGATCGCAACTGCTCGCTGGAGGCTTACGACTTGCAAAGGAAGAACAAGGCTCCGGCCGGCGCATCTTTAATAGCCTCATCGCTTTTCATTCCGATGGCAGCACTGCCGCCATCTACGACAAGAGCCATCTCGTTCCGTTTGGCGAATATCTGCCATTCTCGAAGCTGTTCCGTTTGATCGGTTTGCGTGGCCTTGTCGAAATGCGAGGTGCTTTCGAAAGCGGACCCGAGCCGAGGCCGCTACTTTCCGTGCCCGGCTTGCCGCCGGTCGGAGCGCTTATTTGTTATGAAGCGATCTTCCCAGGCGACGTGGTGCAAGGCAAAGAACGACCAGCTTTCCTCCTCAGCGTCACCAATGACGGGTGGTTTGGCAATACCACTGGCCCGCGCCAGCATTTCCATCAGGCGCACGTTCGAGCCGTGGAGGAGGGCCTGCCCCTCGTGCGCGCCGCAAATAATGGAATCTCGGCCGTGGTCGACGCCGAAGGCAGGATCTTGAAGAAAATCGACCTCAATGTCCGTGGCACCATAGATGCCCCGCTTCCGGGGGCGCGGAGCCCCACCCTTTATGCCCGCTGGGGGGACTGGATCGTTCTCTTCGAGCTCGCTTTGCTGACGGGGCTGCTCCTTCTGCCGCAGGTCCGCGCCTTACCAAAATAAGGCCGGTTGCGAGGAGCGGCAGGGCGCCGTTTTGCGTTCTGGCGTCCGTGACGGGCTTTGGGCTTCGTGTCGAGCAAAGGTTGACGAGAGCCAGGGTCGCACCTACAAATTGCGTTCGCAGGGTGGGTTGCGGTAGACAGGCGATGGCCAAGAACGAAGACGTGCTTGAGGAGTCAGAGGGCGAATCTCGCAATGCGCGCCGGCCCAACCCGATCGATGCGCACGTCGGCAGCCGCGTCCGCTTGCGGAGAATGCTTCTTGGCATGAGCCAGGAAAAACTTGGCGAGCAGTTGGGTCTCACGTTCCAGCAGGTCCAGAAATACGAGAAGGGTGTCAATCGGATTGGTGCAAGCCGCTTGTTCGATTTGGCCCATGTGCTCGGTGTGCCGGTCCAGTTCTTCTATGAGGATGTTCCTGCCGGCACCGAAGCAGAGACGGCCCGTCCAGGTATGGCGGAGCGGCCTGCCGAAAGCTATGTCGTCGACTTCCTATCGAGCCGCGATGGCCTCGAACTCAACAAGGCCTTCATACGTATAGAGGATCCGATTGTGCGAAAAGCAATCGTCGATCTCGTGCGCGCTTTGGCTGGAGAAGATCCGAGTTCCTGAGGCAAAGCAGGGCCACACCCTTACCCAATCCACAATGTCGCACGGCTGATACGGAAAGTGCCGAGCCTTGACCGGGTATTGAAACCTTGCCAGAAACCAGCGTCTTTTGCGCCTATCCCCTAATTGAATGAGGACTTCCTTGGCACGCAAATCCTATTTGTTCACGAGCGAATCCGTCTCGGAAGGCCATCCGGACAAGGTGTGCGACCGCATTTCGGATGAAGTCGTCGATGCGTTTTATCGCGAAGGGACAAAAGAGGGACTCGATCCATGGCACATCAGGGCCGCCTGTGAGACGCTCGCAACCACCAACCGCGTAATCATCGCGGGAGAGTATCGCGGTCCGAGAGGCGTCACCGTGGCTTCGATCCAGGACCTGACCCGCAAGGCGATCCGCGATATCGGTTATGAGCAGGCAGGCTTCCACTGGGCCAACACCAACATCGAAGTGCTGCTCCACGGGCAGTCATCGGATATTGCCCAGGGCGTCGATGCCAAACAGCCTACCAATCAGGAAGAGGGCGCTGGCGACCAGGGCATCATGTTCGGCTATGCCTGCCGTGATACACCTGAATTGATGCCGGCACCCATCTACTACAGCCACAAGATCCTTGAAGATCTGGCGAGGGCGCGCAAGGCAAAGTCCGGCGATGCAGCCAAACTTGGCCCCGACAGCAAGAGCCAAGTGACCGTTCGCTATGAAGACGGCAAGCCGGTCGGGGTCACTGCGATTGTCGTTTCGCACCAGCACATCGTTGAGGATCTCACCTCTAACCAGGTGCGAGCTATCGTAGAGCCTTACGTCCGCAACGCATTGCCCGAAGGCTGGATCAGCAAAGACACGGTCTGGCACATCAACCCAACCGGCAAATTCTTCATCGGCGGTCCCGACGGCGATTGCGGTCTCACGGGGCGCAAGATTATCGTTGATACCTATGGTGGCGCGGCGCCTCACGGTGGCGGCGCTTTCTCGGGCAAGGATCCGACGAAAGTGGATCGCTCGGCTGCCTATGCCGCGCGTTACTTGGCGAAGAACGTGGTTGCGGCCGGCATTTCCGATAGATGCACGATCCAGCTTTCGTATGCCATCGGCGTCGCGAAGCCGCTCTCCATCTATGTCGACACGCACGGGACCGGCAAAGTCGACGAAAGCAAGATCGAAGCCGCCCTTGCCAATGTCATGGACCTTACGCCGCGCGGCATTCGCAAGCATCTCGACCTCAACAAGCCGATCTACGCGCGAACAGCAGCCTATGGCCATTTCGGGCGCAAGCCAGACGCCGAGGGCGGTTTTTCGTGGGAAAAGACGGATCTCGCGGAGAAGATCAAGGCCGCGCTCTAGAATTTGGGCCAATGACCCTGGATTCGAACGGCTGCGGATCGTCTGCGGCCGTTTTGTGTTTGGACAATTAATATGACATCCGGACGATTCTGCCGTGAGCAATCGCGAGGACGACAACTTCACACATGAGCTTAGATCCTTCGGCCGCAAGCGCGGGCGCGGATTGAGCGCGCGCCAGCAAAGGTTGATGGCCGAAGTCCTCCCGCGTCTTGAGATCAATCTCAACTCGCCTCCCGTCACGGATGCGCGGAGGCTTTTTGCTTCACCCTGCCGCGAGGTCTGGCTCGAGATCGGATTCGGCGGAGGGGAGCACCTGCTCTGGCAAGCCGCAGAAAATACAAGTGTGGGATTTCTCGGATGCGAGCCCTTCGAGGACGGGATTGTCAAAGTCATTTCGGCGATCGATTTGAAGGGGATCGGCAACGTGCTCCTCTACACGGATGACGCGCGCAATTTATTACGCTGGCTGCCCGAGGCATCGATTGGCCGTGTCTTCATCCTTTTTCCGGACCCTTGGCCGAAGCGAAGACATGTCAAACGCCGCCTGTTCTCGACGGCGACGTTGAGGCTCCTCGCGCGCGTCATGAAGCCAGGGGCCGAGCTTCGGCTCGCGACTGATATCGGCGACTACGCGCGCACGTCCCTTCTGGCCGTGACAAAGTGCCCAGAATTTCGCTGGCTTGCCGATGGGCCTCAAAGCTGGCGCATCCGCGCAGCCGACTGGCCTTCGACACGATACGAGGCAAAAGCTTTAAGGGAAGGCAGACGGTGCTATTTCTTCCGGTTTCAAAGGGTTTAGTGTGCTCAGTTGAGCATTTGACCCTTGCAAAACGTGACTTGCTGGCGTACTTTAATCACGCTCATGATCATCTCAACTTCGAGAGTGGGCCCTCCGGGGTCCGCTCTTTTTGTTTAGGAAATACGGTCCTGAGCCTAACTCGCGGATCAAGAATGCTCATGCAGGGCAAAGAAGGCGCGCCGACAAGTGGCGAAGTATCGGACCGGAGGTTCATCCGGGAATCGGGCTTGGCTGCCGAAATTGCTCAGTTGGTCGAGCCCGTTCTTACCGATCTCGGCTTCCGCCTCGTGCGCGTTCAAATCTCGGGGCGCGACGGAATGACCTTACAGATCATGGCAGAACGGCCGGACGGAACGATTTCGATCGACGATTGCGAGGCGATCTCTCGTCAGCTGTCTCCGCTGCTCGATGTCAAAGATGTCATCAGAGGCAGTTATCGCCTTGAGGTGTCGTCACCGGGTATCGACCGTCCACTGGTTCGTCCCGCCGATTTCGAGGACTGGGCCGGCTACGAGGCGAAGGTTGAGCTCACCGAGCCGGTGTCCGGCCGCAAGCGGTTTCGCGGGCGTCTTGAAGGCTACGAGGACGGTGAGGTTCGCATCGAGGTTGAACTTGATCAGGTTGGTAGAACTGTCTTGGGTTTTCCAGTGGGGCTCATATCCGATGCCCGGCTGGTTTTGACGGACGACCTTATTCGCGAGGCCCTGAGGCGCGCGAAGGGAAAGACGAAGGCTGGGCTTGGCGATGGTGCGCCGGCCCCCAATCCCGGAGATATTCCGGGTATCGACGTGGAGGATGAATAATCATGGCAGGCGTGGCTGGCATCAGCGCCAATCGGCTCGAACTCTTGCAAATCGCGGATGCGGTGGCTCGCGAGAAGCTGATCGACAGAAAAATCGTGCTCCAGGCCATGGAGGACGCGATTCAAAAGGCGGCGAAATCGCGGTATGGCTCCGACAACGATATTCGCTGCGAGATCGATCCCAAGACGGGAGAAACGAAACTTGCGCGCGTACTGGCGGTGGTCGAGGCCGTCGAGAACGAAGCCACGCAGATTTCGCTTGAGGATGCGAAAAAGAGAAATCCCGACGCCAAGGTCGGCGATCTCATTGCGGAGACGCTCCCCCCTCTCGAGTTCGGACGAGTGGCGGCACAGAACGCTAAACAGGTCATTGTTCAGAAGGTGCGCGAGGCCGAGCGCGACCGTCAATACAACGAGTTTAAGGATCGCGTCGGTGAAATCGTCAACGGTACGGTGAAGCGCGCCGAATACGGCAACGTGATTGTCGATCTCGGAAAAGCCGAGGGAATCATTCGCCGCGACGAGATGATACCGCGCGAAAACGTGCGTCTCGGCGACCGCATCCGGGCCTATATCTGCGATGTGCGCCGCGAGCAGCGGGGTCCGCAGATCTTCCTCTCACGCGCTCGGCCCGAGTTCATGTCGAAGCTCTTTGCGCAGGAAGTCCCCGAAATCTACGATGGCGTGGTTGAGATCAAATCGGTGGCCCGTGATCCCGGATCGCGCGCCAAGATCGCCGTCATCTCACGTGATTCCTCGATTGACCCGGTCGGCGCCTGCGTCGGCATGAGAGGCGCGCGCGTACAGGCCGTGGTCAACGAGCTGCAGGGCGAGAAGGTCGATATCATTCAGTGGAATCCAGATGCGGCGAGCTTCATCGTCAATGCGCTGGCACCTGCCGAGGTCTCCAAGGTCGTCCTCGATGAAGATAGCAACCGCATTGAGGTTGTGGTTCCGGAGTCTCAACTTTCGCTGGCCATCGGGCGGCGCGGACAGAACGTTCGCTTGGCCTCTCAGCTCACCGGCTGGGATATCGACATTCTGACAGAGCAGGAAGAAAGCGAACGTCGGCAGAAGGAAAGCGCCGAACGCACCCAGATGTTCATGGATGCGCTCGACATCGACGAGATCATTGCTCAGCTACTTGTCGCCGAGGGCTTTGCCTCTATTGAGGAAGTCGCTTTCGTCGACATGGCGGAAATCGCCCACATCGAAGGTTTTACCGAAGATACGGCAAACGAAATTCAGACGCGTGCCCGCGAGTATCTGGAAAGGCAGGAGGCCGAGCGCGATGCAAGGCGACGCGAGCTTGGGGTTTCCGACGAACTCTCGAAGGTAACCGGCATTACGACGGCGATGCTGGTGGCGCTTGGTGAGAATAATATCAAGACGATCGAAGATTTGGCCGACTGTGCCACCGATGATCTCACGGGCTGGACGGAGCGCAAGCGCGAAAAGGATGCCGAGCCCATCAAGCACAAGGGTATCCTCGATGGCTTCGACGTTGGACGCAAGGAAGCCGAAGAGATGATCATGTCGGCACGCGTCCTTGCAGGCTGGATCAAGCCTGAGGATCTCGCGGAGCCCGAGAGTAACGGCGAAGAGGCCGGAACCGCCGAAGGCGCAGAAGGCTGATGCCGCTCAACATGCGAGCGCAGAGGATTGAGATTTGGTTGTTGAGGATGAGACGGATGGCGATCGCGTCGTGCAAAAGGGGCCTCAGGGTCCGCTGAGGCTTTGTGCCCTTACCCGGGTACCCCGGCTGGCGGACGATCTCGTCCGGTTTGTCGCCGATCCTTCGGGGGAGATTGTGCCCGATGTTGGGTGCCGGCTCCCAGGTCGAGGGGTTTGGATAACGGCCGAAAAAGATGCGGTTGCCCAGGCGGCAAAGGCGAACGTCTTTGCGCGCAGCCTCAAACGGCAGGTCCGCGTTCCCTCCGATCTCGCCGAGCGCGTCGAGAACGTGCTTGTGGGCCGGGTCCAACAGGCACTTGCGCTATGCAACAAGGCCGGTCTCGTAAGCTCAGGTTACGACCAGGTCGAGGCACTGGCAGCCAGTGGCGAAGCTGCGGCGCTTCTGCATGCCTCCGATGGGGCAACGGGAGGCCGGGAGAAGCTGGATCGAAAATACATCGCAGTTCAAGGGGCTAAGGGTTTACCGGCTCCAATTCTGCTATCCTTGAGCAATCAACAAATGAGTTTGGCCATTGGCAGGGCAAATGTGGTACATGCTGCCCTCAAACCAGGCGGAGCTGCGGTGAAATTCTTGAGCGAGGCCCGGCGCCTAGAGCGCTACCGGTCGGGCTCGGGTTTGACGCTGGGCTGAGAGCCGCAGACATTGGCAGATTTGACAAAGGTGTAGACGGAAATCGAATGACGGAAACTAAGGAGCCTACCGATAAGACGTTGCGTGCCGGCGGCCGGCTGACGCTGCAGCGGACCGTTGAGGCCGGGCATGTACGTCAGAACTTCAGCCACGGCCGGTCGAAGCCTGTCGTCGTCGAGAAAAAAAGAACGCGAACCTTCGCCAAGGGAGGCGTACTGGCCGAAGCTCCCGCCGCTCCGGCCCCGGCGGCACCTGTTGCCGAGGCCAAGTCTCCGCCACCCCGCGTCGAAGCGAAAGCGGAAGCGCCCCATATTCTGAGCCAGGGAGAGCGCGAGGCGCGGGCAAAGGCCCTCGCGGAGGCGCGCCGGCTCGAACAAGAACGAGCCGAACGTGCCAAACTTGAGGCCGCATCGAAAGCGGCGATGGCACCCGCGGCGCCAGCGGAACCGGTGGCTTCTCAGCCCAGTGCCGAGGTGCGACCGGCGGCTCCGAAATCCGAAACAGATGTCGCGAAGAAGGCCGCAGCTGCCGCGCCGCCCGCATCGGCCGAGGAGCCGTCAACGGCTGCGGGCCCGCTCGCAAAGCGGTCTTACCCTGGTGACCGCCCGCGGGGCGATTTTGGTCGCCCGCGCGAGACGCAATCGTTCAATGCAGCGCACATGCCTCGAGAAGGCGGACGGCCAAGGCAGATCGACATTCCCGTCCTGCGTCAGCCGCCTGATGCAACCGACCGGAGCCTTGAACCGCCCAAGCGGCAGGAGCCGCGCGCTGACCAGCGCCTGCGCGAGCAGGACATGGGTGAGGATGATGAAGTTCGTATCGTCAAGCGTCATGGCAAGATCATTCGCCAGCCGGTGAAGCCTGCACTCGACGAAAAACGCGAACGCATCAAGCTCACCATTAACAACGCCTTCGACCAGCAGCAGCGCGAACGCTCGCTTGCCTCGCTCAAGAGAAAGCGCGAGCGCGAGAAGCTCAAGGCGATGGGTATCCAGCAGCCGAGAGACAAGATTGTGCGCGAAGTCGTTATCCCCGAGGTCATCACGATCCAAGAATTGTCGAATCGCATGACGGAACGTGCGGTCGATCTCATCAAATTCCTGATGAAACAGGGGGCGATGCACAAGATCACCGACGTGATCGACGCCGACACGGCTGAACTTATCGTCTCCGAGTTCGGGCACACACCAAAGCGCGTCTCAGAGGCCGACGTTGAAACCGGGTTCATCGGCGAGAAGGATGCCGACGAGAATCGCGTGCCGCGTGCGCCTGTCGTAACAATTATGGGTCACGTCGACCATGGAAAGACCTCGCTCCTCGATGCCATCCGGCAGACCAACGTGGTGGCAGGCGAAGCCGGCGGCATCACCCAGCACATCGGCGCATATCAGGTGAAGACACCCTCCGGCGACAAGATCACGTTTATCGACACCCCCGGCCACGCGGCCTTTACCGCCATGCGTGCACGCGGCGCCAAGGTGACGGACATCGTCGTGCTCGTGGTTGCTGCTGACGACGGCGTCATGCCGCAGACCGTTGAGGCCATCAATCACGCCAAGAGCGCCAATGTCCCGATCATCGTTGCAATCAACAAGATCGACAAGCCGCAGGCGGATCCCAATCGTGTCAGGACCGAGCTCCTTTCGCACGAGATTGTCGTGGAGAGCATGGGTGGGGAAACGCTTGAGGTTCCCGTCTCGGCTTTGAAGCGGACCAATCTCGACAAGCTCCTGGAAGCCATCCACCTGCAGGCCGAAATACTCGATCTCCGGGCCAATCCGGATCGCTCGGCCGAAGGCATCGTCATTGAGGCCAAGCTCGAAAAGGGCCGTGGTCCGGTTGGAACCGTACTCGTGCAGCGTGGAACGTTGCGTGTCGGCGACATCGTGGTGGCCGGTATGGCATGGGGCCGGGTGCGCGCCCTCATTGACGATAAAGGCATCAACGTTCAGGAAGCCGGTCCTTCGGTTCCGGTCGAGGTTCTGGGCTTCGACTCGGCGCCTGAGGCGGGCGACCAAATTGCCGTCGTCGAGAGCGAAGCTCGCGCCCGAGAAATTACCGACTACCGCATCCGAAAGCGCCGTGAGACCCTGGGTTCAGCGGGTACGCCGCGCACCCTCGAGCAGATGATGCAGTCGATCAAGGACTCGGCAGGCAAGAAAGAGTTCAACCTACTCATCAAGGGTGACGTTCAGGGCTCGGTCGAAGCCATTACAGGAGCACTCGCGAAACTCGGCACCGACGAGGTCGGAGCTCGTATCGTGCATTCCGCTGTTGGTCAGATCACGGAATCAGATGTCGCACTCGCAAATGCCTCGAAGGCTGTAATCGTTGGCTTCAACGTGCGCGCCAACGCACAAGCTAAGCAGGCCGCTGATCAACAGGGAATCGAGATCCGCTATTACAACATCATCTACGATCTCGTGGATGACGTGAAAGGGGCCATGTCGGGCCTCCTCGCACCCACAAAGCGCGAGATTTTTCTTGGCTACGCCACGATCAAGCAGGTCTTCAACATTTCGAAGGTCGGCAAAGTCGCGGGCTGCATCGTCACGGAAGGCAAGGTCGAGCGCGGCGCCAAGGTCCGTCTCCTGCGCGACAAGGTCGTCATCCACGAAGGCACGCTTTCGATCCTGAAGCGCTTCAAGGATGAGGTGAAGGAAGTTCCGGCCGGACAGGAGTGCGGCATGGCCTTCGCCAACTACCAGGACATCCGCGAGGGCGACGAAATCGAGTGCTTCCAGGTCGAGGTCGTCAAGCGCAGCCTTTAAGCCGCAATTTTTGAGCCTTACTGCCGGACCGGTCACACGTCGTGAGGAGGTCGCGGTAGCGCCGTTCCATATTGAGATGAGGCCGCCCCGGTTCGAGCCCGGCGCGTTGGACAATGACCCGAAAATCGTCCCGTGGGCCGACGAAAGGCCCTTCACAAAGAATGCTTCGTGTAGGCGAGCTGGTCCGCCACAAGCTGGCCGAGATGCTTGCTCGCGGGGAAATCCATGATGACGTGCTCTCTTCGCATGTGGTGACGATCAGCGAGGTTCGCATGTCGCCGGATCTCAAGCTGGCAACCGCCTATGTGATGCCCCTCGGTGGCAGGGATATTAAGCCGGTGATCGAGGCATTGAATTTCCACCGCAGATTTATTCGCGGCGAAATTGCTCATGAAGTCGACCTGCGATCGGCTCCCGATATTCGTTTCCGTGAGGACGAAACTTTTGAGGAAGCCTCGCGGATCGAGAGGCTTCTCCACAGTGAAAAAGTCCGCCGCGATATCGGGAAGAAGTAGGAATGTCACGGCGCAAAAAAGGCGAGTCCGTTCACGGCTGGGTCGTGCTCGACAAGCCGATCGGAATGACGTCGACGCAGGCCGTCGGTGTGGTTCGGCGTCTGTTCAATGCTCGAAAGGCAGGCCATGCGGGCACGCTCGATCCCTTGGCAACTGGCGTGCTGCCCATTGCTCTTGGCGAAGCCACCAAGACCGTTCGCTATGCCGTGGAGGGCGAAAAGGCCTATCGTTTTACGGTCCGTTGGGGAATCGAAACACGTACCGACGACACCGAGGGAGAGGTCGTGCAAACGAGCGAGCAGCGCCCGACACGCGCGGAAATCGAACGCGCTATTCCGCACTTCGTTGGTGAGATCCTGCAAACTCCGCCTGCCTTCTCGGCCGTCAAGGTCAATGGCGAGCGTGCATACGATTTGGCGCGCGATGGAGAGGAGGTCGTGCTTGAGCCGCGCCTGGTCGTCATCGACGAGCTGAGACTAACCGATGCTGGCGATCGAGACACGGCGACATTCGAGGCCCGTTGCGGCAAAGGCACCTACGTGCGCGCGCTGGCCCGCGACTTGGGGCGTACGTTTGGCTGTTTCGGACATGTGATCGCGCTGAGGCGCACCCAGGTCGGCTGTTTTACCGAGGACATGAGCGTAACTCTGGATACCATCCGATCCGCTGCCGATGATGCGTGTGGTCCAGGTCCATCAGAATATTTGCTGCCCATCGAAGCGGCGTTGGGCGAACTCGTCGAGCTCAATGTGTCACCCTCAGATGCGGCCGATCTTCTTCAGGGCAGGTCCATTCTCATTCGTGGGCGGGATGCCCCCCCGGTGATCCATGCGCACGCCTACGCGGTCTCGAAAGGGCGCATCGTTGCCTTGGGCGAGATCGAAAAAGGTGCACTTCATCCGACCCGGGTGTTCAACCTCGGCTCTTAAGCAATTGTTATAAAAGGGTTAAACTGGCCGGCGTTTCAGCCGTGACGCGCACGCCCGCGGCGCGATAACTGCTCGCCAATGCCGTCATTTCGTGTATAAGCGCGTATTCCCTTCCAGCTCCAATCGCCGGATGGGATCTCCGCGACCCAGCTGGACGACATCCTGGCTGCGGCCGCCCGGGGCGCCAATGCCCCAAAAAAAGATGAAACCTCCCAACGGAAAGGAGCCCCCGATGTCGCTTTCGACCGAGCGCAAAGCTGCTCTCATTAAAGCCAATGCTATCAAGACCAACGACACCGGCTCGCCCGAAGTGCAGATCGCGATTCTGACTGAGCGCGTGAACAGTCTGACCGAGCATTTCAAGACTCACAAGAAGGACAACCACTCCCGCCGCGGACTCCTCAAGATGGTGAGTCAGCGCCGCCAGCTGCTCGATTATCTGAAGCGCAAGGACGAGGCGCGATATCAGAAGATCATCGATAAGCTCGGCATCCGCCGTTGATCGAACCCGGGGGCAGGCCATTATCGGCCTGGCCCCATTGCGTATTTTGCGTCACTTATTGCGACGAGCAGCGAGGGACTCGTTCGAGAGTCGAAACGCTAGAGTTCGATTCAATCCCAAATGAACTGAATTATCCCTCCAACGACCGACCGAACGAGAAGAAGCGAAACCGAAAGACCGAACATGTTCGATATCCACCGTGTAGAAATTGAATGGGGCGGACGTAAGCTCCGCCTGGAAACGGGGCATATAGCCCGGCAAGCCGATGCCGCCGTTGTGGCGCAGTACGGAGAGACCAGCGTTCTTGCCACCGTTGTCGGTGCCAAGGCGCCCAAGCCGGGCATCGACTTTTTTCCACTGACTGTAAATTACCAGGAGCGCACATACGCAGCCGGTAAGATACCCGGCGGTTATTTCAAACGTGAGGGCCGGCCGACCGAAAAGGAAACGCTGACCTCGCGCCTGATCGACCGCCCGATCCGGCCGCTCTTCGTTGAAGGCTTCAAGAACGAAACACAAGTGGTGGTGACCGTTCTCTCTCACGATATGGAGAACGATCCCGACGTTCTTTCGATGGTTGCCGCCTCGGCGGCCCTCACATTGTCGGGCTTACCCTTCCTCGGCCCCATCGGTGCAGCCCGCGTCGGTGTGATCGGCGGCGAGTTCGTGCTCAATCCGATGATCGACGAAATGATGGAAAGCTCGCTCGATCTCGTGATCGCCGGAACTCAGGACGCAGTCATGATGGTCGAGTCGGAGGCGAAGGAGCTTCCCGAGCAGCAGATGCTCGAAGCCGTCATGTTTGGCCACAAGCATTTCCAGCCCGTCATCCAGGCCATAATCAAGCTCGCCGAAAAGGCCGCCAAGGAGCCCTGGGACATCCAGCTCCCAGATGCTGACAAGTACAAAGCCCAGGTTGAGAAGATCGCAGCCGCCAGCCTCAAAGAGGCCTTCGCCACCAAGGAGAAGCAGAAGCGCAATGATCTCGTAGCCGCTGCGAAGGAAAAGGTCTTTGCGGAGATTGAAGTTCCGGATGACCCGAACGAGAAGGTCTTGCTCGCCGATACGTTCAAGAAGCTCGAGATGGACATCATGCGAAGCGCGGTCGTGAGGACCGGGCGGCGTATCGATGGACGCGATCTCAAGACGGTGCGGCCCATTCTCTCGGAAGTTCACGTGCTTCCGCGGACCCACGGCTCAGCCCTATTTACTCGCGGCGAGACGCAAGCGCTCGTTGTCGCGACACTTGGAACGGGCGAGGACGAGCAGTACGTTGAGTCGCTCGAGGGCACCAAAAAGGAACGGTTCCTGCTGCACTACAACTTCCCGCCCTACTCTGTGGGCGAGACGGGGCGCATGGGATCGCCTGGGCGGCGCGAAATCGGCCACGGCAAGCTTGCCTGGCGGGCCGTCCATCCGCTGCTGCCAACGCCGGAAGAGTTCCCTTACACGCTGCGCGTAGTGTCCGAAATTACCGAGAGCAACGGCTCCTCCTCCATGGCGACTGTGTGCGGCACCTCGCTGGCTCTCATGGACGCGGGTGTCCCGTTGAAGTCTCCGGTGGCAGGCATCGCCATGGGTCTCATCAAGGAGGGCAACGATTTTGCCGTGCTTTCCGACATCATTGGCGATGAAGACCATCTCGGCGACATGGACTTCAAGGTGGCTGGCACAACGAAGGGCATCACCGCCCTTCAGATGGACATCAAGATCACCGGCATCACGGAAGAGATCATGCGCACCGCTCTCGAGCAGGCGCACCACGGCCGCATGCATATTCTCGGCGAGATGGCGAAGGCACTCGGCGAAGCCCGCACCGAGCTCGGCGAGCATGCTCCCCGCATTGAGACGATCAAGATTCCGACGGATAAGATCCGTGAAGTGATTGGATCGGGCGGATCGGTGATCCGCGATATCGTTGCCGATTCGGGCGCCAAGATCGACATCGAGGACGACGGCACTGTGAAAATCGCTTCGGCCAACCGCGAGAGCATTGAAAAAGCACTTGCTCGCATTCGGGGCATCACGTCGGAGCCTGAGGTCGGCCAGATCTACAAGGGTAAGGTCGTGAAGATCATGGACTTCGGCGCCTTCGTGAACTTCTTCGGCGCCAGGGACGGTCTCGTTCACATTTCCCAGCTCACTCAGGGCCGCCCGGAAACGGTTGGCGAAGTCGTCAAGGAGGGGCAGGAGGTTTATGTCAAACTGCTTGGCTTTGATGATCGCGGCAAGGTCCGCCTGTCGATGAAGATCGTCGATCAGGCGACGGGTCAGGAAATTCCGCGCGCGCCGGGCGAGCCAGAAGAGCAGTTCAGTGCCGAGCGTCCGCCGCGCCGGGACCGCGAAGGCGGCCGTGGAGGAGATCGCCGCGGGCCGCGCCGGGATCGCGGTTAAGGCAGGCGAACTCGACGGATGCATTGAGTACGGCCGCTTGCGCGGCCGTTTTCTTTTGGTGGCGGGCAGCCGGGCCCAAACGGTTTGGATGCATCGGGTCGCCTCATTTATCCCCGCTTCCCTTCCCGCTCGTATCTTTTCCAATGGCGATACAGAGAGAAGGAAAACGCCCTTGGACGACACGCCGAATCTGGCCCTGCCCTATATTCTGGCGGCTCAGGCGCAAAAGCACATCACGCACAACGAGGCACTCAAAATCCTCGACGCTGTGGTGCAACTTTCTGTTCTCGATCGGGACCTCAGTTCACCGCCGGCCTCCCCGGCGGAAGGCTCCAGATATATTGTCGCCGCGAGCCCCACAGGGGCATGGTCCGGACATGCCAAGCACATTGCAGCCTACCAGGATGCGACGTGGACCTTCTATGTACCCGGCGAAGGTTGGATGACCTGGATCAGCGACGAGAATCTTGCGGTCGTGTGGAACGGGACGGACTGGGTGGCGCTTCCGACAGGTGGTGGCACCGCCCAGTTTAGTGAACTCGGCGTCAATGCCACCTCGGACGCCACCAACAAACTGGCCGTCGCGTCAGAGGCCGTTCTCATTAATCACGTCGGGGCAGGCACGCAGGTGAAGCTCAACAAGCAGGCCGCTGCGAACACGGCGAGTTTCCTGTTTCAGACCGCATTCTCTGGACGAGCCGAGATCGGCACCACGGGCGATGACAGCTTTCACTTCAAGGTGAGCCCCGACGGGACGGTCTGGAAAGATGCCATCATTATCGATAAGTCCACGGGAGCCGTGAGCATGCCGTTCACGTCTTCCGGGTCTGGCACCGTCACCAACGTGGCGACGGGGACAGGGCTGACAGGGGGGCCGATCACAACGACCGGCACGATTGCGATGGCCGACATGCCGGCACAATCGCTGAAGGGGAACGCTTCGGCCGCTTCAGCGGCACCTGCGGATCTTACCGGAACTGAGGCAACCGCGCTTCTCGACGTCTTTACCGCGGCCTTGAAAGGCCTCACACCAGCCTCGGGCGGAGGAACGACCAATTTCCTGCGTGCCGACGGCACGTGGGCTGTTCCATCGGGTAGCGGCGGCGAGGCCAATACCGCGACCAACGTCGGGACGGGCGGAGTTGGTATCTTCAAGCAGAAGACGGGCGTCAATCTCGAATTCAAGAAAATCAATGCTGCCTCGAGCAAGATCGCGGTTACCGACGACACGGCGAACAGCGAGGTCGACATTGACGTTGTTGAGGCGAACCTGACGTTGGGCAATCTCGGTGGCTCGATCGATCTCGGGGGAGCCAAGGCAACGGGCACGATTGCGCCGGCGCGCATGCCGGCGCACACGGGTGATGTGACAAGCGCGGCCGGCAGTTTGACACTCACGATCGCCGGCGGGGCGGTGACGAATGCCAAGCTCGCCGATATGCCGGCCGGGACAATCAAGGGCAACAATACGGGCTCCGCGGCTAACGCAGCCGATCTTACCGCGGCTCAAGTGACCGCCATGTTGCTCGACTTCGTTGGAGATTCCGGATCGGGAGGCGCGAAGGGGCTCGTCCTTGCTCCGGCCGCAGGAGATGCGGCCGCTGGAAAGTTCCTGAGGGCTGATGGAAGCTGGGCTCTACCGCCTGGAGCGGGCGGCGGCGAAGCAAATACCGCGTCGAACGTGGGCGCAGGCGGCGTCGGCGTGTTCAAGCAGAAAACGGGCCTCGACCTCGAATTCAAGAAGCTCAACGCCGGCTCGAACAAGATTACCATTACCGATGATACGGCGAACAGCGAGGTCGACATCGACGTCGTTGAGGCCAACCTCTCGGTCTTCGGCAGTTCTGCGAAGGGTGTGGTTCCTGCCTCCGGGGGCGGCACGACGAACTTCCTGCGCGCGGATGGCACCTGGGCGGCGCCGTCATCTGGCCCTACCGTTATAGAGTTGGGCTCCAATTTTTCTTCGTCCTCGACCACGTTCGCTGACATTACAGGATTTACCGGCATCAATCTCGAGGCCAACTCGCGCTATCTCGTCGAGCTCATTGGCGGGTATCAGTCGGCCGCCACAACAACGGGCATCGCGATCACGTTCCAGACGAGCGGCACGGCCGACGTGATCGGTCAGAACCTCATCAACACTTCGTCAACTGCGGTTGCCGGTACGGAAATCACGGGCAACGGTACGACATCTGCCGCTTCGACGGGCGTGCGGGCCACCAATACGACGACAGGGATCCGTGCGTGGGCGACAATCAAAACGAACGGCAGTGCGCAGACCCTAGCCGCGCGGATGCGATCCGAAGTCGCTTCTTCGCAAGTCATGCTTCTTGCTGTGCATACAATCCTGAGGATCGAAAAGCTCGCGTAACGGCCGATCGCACGGGAATAGCGCCATCGGGCCGCGTGCTCATGTTCGCTGAGGCCCTGCTTAAGTGATGGTTAACCCAATGGTGGGAACGTTCCCCTCTCAGAGGATTGCGTAAGTTCGGTATCGTGGCGGACCCGGTCGTACGGCCTCGGCAGAGTTCAGCGTTACCGCCGTACGGCTCATTGAGATGAAGCTTCTCGTTACCGGTGGAGCAGGATTTATCGGTTCGGCAGTCTGCCGGACCGCTGTTGGCGATTTTGGCTTTTCGGTCGCCAACGTGGATTGCCTCACCTATGCAGCCAATCTAGGCTCCCTCGAGTGCCTCGAAGGAGACGCCCGCTACAGCTTCCACCAAGTCGACATTTGCGACGGCCCGGCCATCAGGGGCGTCTTGAGGCAAGAACAGCCCGATGCCATTCTGCATCTGGCGGCCGAGTCGCATGTCGACCGGTCGATCACGGGACCGGCGGAATTCATCCGCACCAACGTGACCGGCACCTGTTCGATGCTCGAAGAGGCCAGAGCCTACTGGCAGAACCTCGATGCGGGCCGGAAGTTCCGCTTCCGTTTTGTGCAAGTCTCGACGGATGAGGTATTCGGCTCGCTCGGCGATGACGGCGCATTCGACGAAAAAACGCCCTACGACCCGAGCTCTCCCTATTCGGCCAGCAAGGCCGCTTCCGATCATCTCGCGCTTGCCTGGCATCGCACTTATGGCCTTCCGGTGGTGCTTTCGAATTGCTCCAACAATTACGGACCGTATCATTTTCCGGAAAAGCTCATTCCGCTCATGATTACGAATGCCCTCTTGGGGCGGGAACTGCCGGTCTACGGCAATGGCGCGAATGTTCGGGATTGGCTCTTCGTCGAAGATCACGCCAAGGCCCTGCTGGCGGTTTGCCAGAAGGGCAAACCCGGTGATCGTTATGTCGTCGGCGGGCGGAACGAAAAATCCAATCTCGAGGTCGTGCATGCGATTTGCGACCATCTGGACCGGTTGCGGCCGAGGGAGGATGGACTTTCGCATCGAAGCGCCATTCGATTCGTCGAGGACCGGCCTGGGCACGATTTCCGTTATGCCATCGACCCTTCGAAGATCGAGCATGAGCTCGGTTGGCGGGCCGCCGAAACGTTTGATACCGGTATCGAGAAAACCGTCGAATGGTATCTCGGTCACAATGATTGGTGGATGCCGCTGCGCTTGAAGCGCTACAGCGGCGAGCGGCTGGGACTGCTGACCGCCAAGGCATCTGAAGATCAGAAGCGTTCTAGAGCCTGAGTTCTCGAAGTGCGGTCATGAACGGGCTAAGGATCGCGGTCATTGGCAGAAGCGGGCAGCTGGCGAAGGCGCTTTCACGCGCCTCACGTGCGGCGGGGGTCAACTGCATTTGCGCGGGCCGTCCCGATCTCGATCTTTCGAGCGTGGATAGTGTAGCCCGATTTCTTGTCGCGGCTGGGCCGTCAGTGGTTGTGAATGCGGCTGCCTATACCGCGGTTGACAAAGCCGAGGGCGAACCCGAGGAAGCCTTCCGCGTCAATGCCGCGGCGCCAGCCATGCTCGCTACTCTTGCCAGCCACTTCGGATTGCCCCTCATTCATGTCTCCACGGACTACGTCTTTCCCGGC
>CAZSNH010000005.1:0-20615 GCA_964607855.1 uncultured Hyphomicrobium sp.
TCAATAAAAACTGAGGCCCAATCTGACCTGATTGGACCTCAGTCTATATGGCTCCCCATGTGCAACCCTCTTCATAACCATTCTCCATCCGGCCTTTGAGCCGTAAGCCTTCAATATTAAACGAGTTATCAAAGAGCAGGCCGTTCCCGGTGAGGCGGAAACGGCGTTGAATTATATTTCCCCATCTCCGCGAGATGCCACAACTCATCACCGCGTCATCAGCGCGAACACACCCCAGCCCATGTATTCACGCGTGTAAGCGGCATAGCGCTCGGGTTCCGCGGTCAGTTGGACTCGAACCTCTTTAGCCAACTCGTCGTCGGGATTGGTTTCAAGCCATCGGCGCATGGTGAGCCATTTGGCCGCCTCATATCTGTCCCAACCGTCTTGGTCAGCCAGAACCATTTCAACGACGTCATAGCCAAGATGGCCGAAAAACGCGAGAAGTTCTGGAAGCATGAGGAAGTCGGAGATTGCGTTGGCAAGACACCCCTTGGCAACATCTTCCGTCGGCGGTAACTGCCGCCAGTAGGGCTCGCCGATGAGGATGATCCCTCCGGTGCGTAGGCTCCGCGCCAGAAGCTCTATAGTGCCGGCGACTCCCCCACCGATCCAAGTGGCACCGACACAGGCTGCCACATCGACCTTTTCGTCAGAGACATAGCCAGCGGCATCGCCATGGATGAACTTGACTTGAGCGGCGACGCCGAGTTCTTCAGCACGGAGTTTCGCTTGCTCGGTGAACAACTGGCTCATGTCGATGCCGATGCCGATGACGCCGTGGTCATGCGCCCAAGTGCACAGCATCTCCCCCGAACCGCTGCCGAGGTCGAGCACCCGGGCCCCCGATTCCAGACGCAGCGCCGCGCCGAGAGTGGCAAGCTTTTCCGGTGTGATCGGGTTGTGGATGCGGTGAGCACTTTCAGTGATGTTGAATATTCGTGGGATGTCCACTGTGGAAAATCTCCTTACGGGTGTGAATAGATTCGGTCAGGGCAGATGTACGCTTTCCTGGCTTCTCGTGATCGCACCTGCCCTGATCCGCCAGCATGCGGGCCAGCGAAAGCGCCATCTCGGAATCGTCGGTCGGTTGGCCGGCAATCGTGTTCCAAGTGCCTCCGTCGGCAAGTTCACGGACGCCTTTCGGGTATTCCCGCCGGATGTCGTCCGGAACCCGAAACTCGACCACACTGCCAAGAGAGTCTCCGGCAAGCTGGCCAAGCAGACACCCCTGGGCGCGGGAGAGCATATCGATGTCGAGGAAGTCCCGGCGCAATGAGCCACCCCCTCCGTTCAATATTCCCATACGACCTCACAGGCCAGGTATTCGCTCAGCACCATCCGAACAAGCACGCCACCCGTTTCGACCACCGCGTATCGATAACGATCAGGTTGAACCACGACCCAACCACCTGAGAGCGGGAGTCGGTCCGGAGATTTCCCGAACGCTCTCAGGAACGCCCGGCTCCCGATTTCCGGCCACAAGTCGACCTTGTCATCGCCGGCGACCTGCTCGAACGCCGATCTTTGGTCATCGCTCAATATCTGTAGGGGCGCAAAACCGACTATGCTCGGTTTCTCCAGTTTCGGGTACAACTCATATGCAGCGTGCCCTCTTGCGAGTTTCAGGATCACGTTTCGAACCCGATCAGCTTCCGGCTCCCAAAACAAGTTATCCGCCGCATCTCCTTTTCGGGTACTTTCTATCCTGTGTCTCAGCGCCGGATTTTCTTCCAGAATCCGCTTTACATTAGGACGATGCATATCGGAAGTTTCTGTACCACCGCAGATAACACAACCCAAAAAGCAAGCCAGATATTGTTCATCCAGCGAGAACGAGGCGTTGCACCCTTGGCAGGCACCGACGACCGGCAACTCCGGTGGATAGGGTTCATCCAACAACACCTTCGACGGAACGTGATCACGCGTGTCGGGACGAGTGCCGCAGTAGACACACATTCCGGTGTGACGTTCATCGATGAATAGGTGTCTTGGGTCCATAAATCGCCCTGATTTGCTATTTTGAAGATTCCCGGTTCACTGCCTGTCTGTTGCCAATTCGTTCACTCTCGCCCGGACAGCCGCCTCAATGCGGTCCACACAAGCCTCAGCATTTTTCTTTACTTCATGCTCCCAAATACGAAGGACAAGCCAGCCCTCTCTTCGCAGCTTCTCGAAGTTCCGCTGATCCCTGCGGCGGTTTCCTTCTATCTTCTGCCTCCAATATTTGCCGAGTTTGTCCTTCCATTGGGGGAACCGCCAGCCATGCCAAAAATCGCCATCAACGAACACTGCAACTCGTGCGCTTGAAAATACCAAGTCTGGTCGTCCAGCAAGTCCATCCTTATGTTTCCGAAACCGCAGACCCCGTGCATGTGAAAGCCTACGAATCTTCAACTCCGGAGTTGTATCTTTACTCCGGATTCGCGACATCGTGTAGCTCCGTTGCTTCGGCGTGAGGTTGTCTACCATGTTGTCACCTATTCATCACCGCGGTTGGTGTCTACGCGCAGACGCCAGACAGCAGTCATTGCTTTGTCGATTCGAATCACAGCGGTGTTTCCATTCATTTCCAGTTCCCGACCGTGAACAACCCGAACGACATCCCCAGAACATGGCAGATCGTCCTCTATCTTCATCCAATCACTTGGTATCTGCTCAATAGATGCTTTTTGCCCAGCTATAGTGCCAGAGCGTACCGCGAGACTTAATGTCGTGAGCGAGACGCCCTGAATCATTCGACTCTCCGCATCTATTACATTGCCTTCCAAATGTGAACCGCAGTCAGGGGTCCATTCAGGCTTCACTGAAGCCCAGAACGAGGTGCAGAATGGAATGCATACGCATGACTTGCAGCTCTGGGGTGAAGGCGAAGCAAGATCGCTGAAGACGGCTCCATTATTGACCGCGGCATTAATGGTTTGAAGTTGCGTTCTGGCGCTGTTTGCTTCTGCTTCGGCTTCCGCCGGCGAGATTGGGAGTTCACAACGCTGACCGCTGCCGCGAACGACAATCCCTTTGGATACATAAATGCCATTCTCACCGGCGAGATAAGCATACAGGCGAAGCTGACGAGCTTCTACATAAGAAACGGCATCGGCATCAGCTCCAACTACATATCCTGATTTATAGTCAACGACGCTTTCCGATTTGCCGT
Organism: uncultured Hyphomicrobium sp.; assembly: GCA_964607855.1. Taxonomy (GTDB): domain Bacteria; phylum Pseudomonadota; class Alphaproteobacteria; order Rhizobiales; family Hyphomicrobiaceae; genus CAZSNH01. Next base: position 3,158 of record CAZSNH010000005.1, read on the forward strand.
CGATATGATCGGCGCGACCAACGATCAATCCATCCTTAGAGCACAACCGGGATTCGGTCCGCGCTGGCGAGGTCGATGTCCTTGATGTTTCAACGGGTGATCCGGTTGACAGCCGAGAAACGGCTATATGCGCTGCAATGATCGAAGTCCGTTCACGATGGAGGTTATAATATGGCAGGCGTTCAGGTATGGGGAACTTCAATCTAACAAGCGGATGGGCTTTTCTGTGTAATGTTCGGACTGTCTCATCAAAGAGTTGTCTTGCAGGAGTGCGGTCGGAGTGGTTTGCTACCTTCAACGTACCGCGGTGCGCCGATGCAACAACTTCATGAAAAGATGTCCCGAGAATCGCCGCAGGATTTTCGGGAAGTACCCCGTGCCCGCCAAGAGCATACCATGCAGCCTTGGCCAGACAAGTAAGGCCGGCTTCGTAAATGCTCGGTGTTATGCGTGCGAGTTGAACTAGGTCTGGAGGCTCTGGAGCAAACATGCCTTAATCGACTCCTTATTCATACGGGAAGCGGACGGCATGAAACACAGAACGCAGCGTCACTCTGAACCCTTGGCCTTGTGCGTCTGTGACAGCGGCGGCCACCTCCGGGCGGAAGTTGGCCGCATCCGTGTCCCAGAGGGGATGGATCAGAACGATTGCTTCGTTGTTGAAGGCGTCGACCCCTCCCGGCAGCGTGTCGAATGTCCTTGCCTGCAGGCTGAGACCCCCAAAATAAGGTGGGGCAATGCGGGCGACCAGATCGAACCAGTAGCTCTCGGTTAGGTCGATGCGGGCGCCGGGGTCGAGAGCCAGCCGTGCCATATCAAGCCCCAGCCTCCAGTCGAGTATGGGATGGTAGGCCATATTCCCGAATTCCCGAAGGCACCGGTGGCAGGAGCTGACGCAGTCGTGGCTGTGCGGCGGCGTAACAAGCGGGTTATGGAATGAATCGGGCGGGGTGCTCCGGGTCCAGGACGGACGCGCCTGCCCCAGCACAAACCGAAGGAGTTCTTCGAAGCGGTCAGGATCTCCGAGGAACGTGCTGTATCCGGCTCCGTTCTCCAGGCTGTCGGAGATGAAAATTCGGGCGGTTGGAGGCGCGAACGGCGTAGAAAGATCGGGGATGGGTTGGATGCCGAGGTCGAGTTCCGACTCGTTTACGTCAAGACTCACTGCGGCGGCCCGCCGGACGAGGAATCCGAAGGAGTACCACGCGGCTTTCGCCTCCGGCTTCGACGGATTCAGGCAGAGCCCAACTGGAACAACGTTGACCCCCGCCGCCATGACGTCCGTATTGGATATGGCGGCGAGGGCGCGCCGGACTGGGGGGGTCGCTGAATCGAACGAGGGTCGTTGAATTCGACGTTGCTCGGCGGCGGGGAGATCCCGAAGAGCGCTGTCGAACGCCTCCTCAACCATCCAGAAGTGTCGGTGATCCAGCTTTCGGAATTCAAAGTCGTTTCCATCGTTGTCATTGATGCGGTAGATTCTGGCCGAACCTGCATCGATGCTGAAGTTCCCGTGGGGCCTGTAGTTGTTCAGTCCGGCTCCCATGCGGGCCCTCAAGGCCCTGGGCGTAAACTCAAAGCCTCCCCGGAACTCGGCTCGGTCGGAAATCCACCACCAAGTGCTGAACCCAGGAGGTTCAGTTAATTCCGCCAGTCGATAGCCGTCCGATCCCTGCGCCGCCGAGCAGAATGGACACGTTCCCATCGGCATTGGCTGCGGGACCAAAGCCTGGCATCGACGGCACACTCCAACCGTCTCCGAATCGCCAAGAGGATCTGGCCCTTCGACGGCGTTGCCCGCCTCTGGGACGAATTCAACTACTCCGACGGCTGTATGAAGCTTGTCGTCCTTGATCGACTGTGCACCCGGAGCGAACTGACTTATGGCAATGTCGAGCTCCCGGTCGATAATCCCGTATTGAGGAGGCCAGCGAAGCGGCCGCTTATGGTATAGGAACCGCGTCCGCGTCGGGAAGCCGAACATCGGAAGTACGCCGTGGGACGCCAAGCGTTCGCTGAGAGCGTGGTGCTGGCCGCTGTGGGCGACGATGTCATCGATACGGGCAAGTAACTGGGTCGCCACGTACTGGATGATGCCCGCAACGCCAGCCGCATTGTCCATTGCAGTCCGGCGCAAAATGCGTCGCACAACGTCCTCGATCACAGGGCCGTTGGCGGCAATCCAGTTGGAGACGGTCTGTCTATGGCTGGCCCATTCTCCGACGGTTCCAAACTCCCCATGGACGTTGTCGCCAGAGTATGCGATCTGGATGCTCTCAAATGAGCGACGCAGCACTTCTTTGCTGACTACCCTCAGTGCGATCTCCTGCCGCGTAACATCCACGTACGGCCGTGGCGGAGGCTCGGCCGTAATAAGGTGCGGCCGCTCGAAGTAATAGTCGTCGTGGCTGCGGCCTCGGCACAATGTCAATGCGGCTGACATTCCAAGACCGCGCCGTCCGGCGCGCCCGACCCTTTGTTGGTAGTTGAAGCGGATCGGAGGCATATTCGCCAAGCCAATCATCTGAAGCGATCCGATGTCTACACCCGCCTCCATGGTTGTGGTGACGCTGAGCAGGTCCACTCCGTAGGCTTTCCCGGGGTCCTCCTCGCGATCAAGAAAGACCTCCTGAAACCACCTCTGGCGTTTGATCCGGTCGATGCCGTCCGTTTGGCCGGTTAGCTCCTCGCAGGAGAGCCGGAACGGCGCGTCGCCGCATCGGGCCAAATACTCGTAGAAGTCCATTTCGCTTGCATCAGCAACTGTGGGATGGCGGCGGGGCATGTTTGGGAGCTGATTCCGGCAGACCGTACAAACACCGCCCGATGCATGCATGTGGACGGTACCACATCGCTGACAGGCGAAGATGTCGATGCATCGGTCGGCTCCGGGGACGGGGGTCAGCACATAAAGGTGTCGAGGAACGACCAGCCACTGGTCAACAGCGTCGCCCAGCAGGGTTAAGATGTCTGCTTGAAGCGTTGCCTCGTCAAACCCATGGAGATCGGCGACGGCTCGAATGTACCGGCGGATGTTTTCGGGTGCCTGGGCTCTTCCCTCGGAAGCTGGAGACCAGCGGAACCTCTTCGCCAGAATCCTGATTATCGAGGCCGCCGCGCACTCTTGGATCGTGGCCGGGCCAGAGTTGTTGATCCAGAGGAGTCCAAGCCTCAGCGACTCAAAGTCGCGGCTCCCCCCTGCGAACAGCACGTCATCGATAACGGATCGCTGCAACTCTGCTTCGATGCGATCCCGCAACTCCTGCTCAATCGGCTGGAGGTCCGACCGATATCTGTGCGGCTCCGAGCTCCAATCGAAGATGCCCGTCCAGAGGACCCTGGTTGTCTGGGACTGATACTCCTTGACGCCTGGAAGCGGTCCGCCCGGATTCACCCCGATTCGCAGGAGCGATTCTCTCACAAAGTCCAAGAGGGTGTTGAACGACATGCTGCCGAATCCTGTCGGCGGTGAAGGCGGTTGGGGCATGCCGCTGCCCTCAGCAAGCTGCGTGAGTTGACCGACGAGTGACGGCTCAAGCGTCTGAATAAGCTCCCGACGGCGATTCTGCTCGGCCGCGTCCAACGCTTGAGTGTTCTGCTTCCTGACAAGCTGCAGAAGCTCGCACGACTGCTGGTACACCTCTATGGCCCTGGCGTATTCAGATGAAGAGTTTTCGATTTGTTGGACGAGGCGGCCAAAGGCTGTCTGCCGGACGTTGTCCAGATAATGCGCATGCTTGATTCCGGTGGACAGCTTTGCGGCATCCTGGCGGCTGTCGGAGAAGAGGACGAGCTTCCGCTTCCTGACGTCGGGGATCTGTCGCATCATGCCGTCGCTCAGGAGCTGCATGACGCGCTGGAAGCCGGAGCCGAGGTCGCGGATGGGGGACTCAATGCGCCGCCGCGCCCAGTCATCCCCACAATGGGGGCATTTGGTAGGAAATGCATTCACCCCGTCATCGGAGCAGTAGAAGGCAAAGCCGACCGATTCCTGCGGTTGCGCGGCTCTCGACCTCACTTCATAGGTCAGGCGGCCGTGAGTGAACTGAAGGGCGGCGGGCTGCCATCTATGGTCCCCGCTCATCCACCTCCATTGCGGTCCGGCGTGTGTCTGCCGGTAGATCAGCCTGCCGTTCGCAGGCCAAAAGACGAGGTACTCTCCGAACTTCCTGTCGAGCGAGGCCGACCGGTCGGGGACCTGGTCCAGTTTTGGATAGTCCGGAGACAAGAACCAGGCATTGGAGGAATTAGTGTCCTCTTTCTTGTATCCTCCGAGGAACACCTCGCCGCACGGTTGGCAGTACAGCAATTCAAGGACGCGAGATCCGCAGGAGTCGCAGCGGGGTATCGGGTCCGTGTACAATCGACCGACCGGCGGCGCATCTGCGCCCTCCGGCGTTCTTCCTGTGCGACCGGAACAGCCCGGATTCGTACACGCCCAAATCCTTCCAGCGTTGTGAAAGAAGTAGTGAATGCGAAGAGGCAGCGGGGCAACCATGCTCCCCGGTTCTGCCCCAGGAATGCGGGCGTGGATCAGACCGCGGGTCAGTCCGCACGCCGCAGCCTTGTCGGCGTCTGAAGAGCCGCCGAATACTGCGGATGCAAGGCGCTCCAGGGTGAGCGGCTCACGCTCGCAGGCTGACCGCACCGGCTCCAAGGCGCGGATCGCCTCGTAGGAGCGTGCGACAACTTCACCCGGTTCCCCGTTGCTTTCGACCCCCACTGCAGATGCGAAGTGCCTCACCGCCTGATCCAAAGGAGCCGAATCCAAGTCATTGTTGAGAGAAGCGAACGCCGATGCATAGGGCACCATCCCTGAAGGCGGGGCCGGGAATCTTCGCTGCCGCCCCGAGAGGATCTCAAACGAGCCTCCGTCGCGCCCGAAGAACTGTTCCAGGTAGCGGCGGCTCTGGTCGTCGTTTTCCATCGACGCGCTCGTTGCAATAATCCGCAACTGTGGTGAATCCGGCTCGAGGCCGATCCGATGGAGGAGCGCCCGGAGCAGGTAGCCCACTTCGGTCCCCGGAGTGCCTCGGTATGTGTGAAGTTCGTCCACGACCAAGTGGAAGAGATGATTGATACGGTCCGCTTCCAGCCACGCCCTCGTTCGGTCGAAAATACCGCCTTCCAGCACGCGCATCAGCATGATGTTCAGCATGCTGTAGTTCGTTATCAGGATGTCGGGTGGATGGCTCTGCATATCCCACCGCGACCACATCTCCGATCCCTCTGGATTCTGAAAGTAGTGGAGGATGTCGTCCAACCCGCTGGCGGCCGCCGAAGCACGCGCACGCCCCCAATTGCGGTCCATCTCAAGCAGCCGGGTCTTCAGCTCCGCCCTCTTGTTCGAGCTCGCCTCGATCCCAGAAACGGGGGCGACGGCGTTGTACCGGCCGAACCAGAAATGGTTCCCGGCGAAGGGCCCTGTGAACCACTGCCTGGCGCGTGCGTTGTCACATGCCCGCCGGACGCGGCTCAGCTGGTCCTCGATGAGGGCGTTCAGGGGATACAGCATCAACGCGCGCACCGCGCTGGGCCGGTTCGCAGTCTCATGTCCTCGTTGCGGAATTCGCGTCTGATGTGGATGCCTCCACCACAAATGCTTGTTGGGCGGAGGCCCCTGGACACCCCACCCGCGCATCAGGTCCTCGACCAGGTAGGCGAAAACCGGCAGAAGGTAGCATTCGGTCTTCCCCGAACCCGTCCCCGTCGTAACGACCACGGCACGTCCGGCGCGCGAGTGCTGCCATGCTTGGAGCTGATGCTCATGAAGGGGGATTTCAGGCCTGAAGAGCCCGCGCGTGATGAAGTCCGCAGCCTCGTTGGGAATGCCCAAGCGAGCGCACGCCTGCGCGACGGTCAGCCGAGAGCTTTCGTATGGAGGAATTGGTTCGATCAGCGGATCGCGGAAGAGCTGACGGTCCTGAAACAGTAGGCTTCGCCGCTCCTCCCGAAGAGCGTCGTACCGCAGCCGGAAGGGGCTGTCGAGATACCGCTGATAAGCAAGCCGAATCTCTTCAAAAATCTGGAACGGATCATTCATTGCTCTACCTCGCTCCCGCCGCGAGAACAGCCGCTCCAGGGTGCGGTTGTCCGGCGGCGACCATAAGAAAAGCGGCCACGCTGGGCGTCACCTCGTGATAGACGAACCGTCCGTTGTTGATCTCTGCAGGGCGGCACGCACAAAGGCAGGCGGCCCTGGCATATAGCTCCGGCAGAGGGGCGGACAACGGCGCACTCAACCTCATGACACTCGGCTCGTAATCAATCAGGCGCACTCCTTTCAGCAAGGCAGCGGCATAGATGGACTCCCGCTTCGGAATTCTCAACAGCTTTCCACTTTTTCGACGGACGTAGTACCTCGAGTGCCCGTAGGTGGGCGTGAACTCACAGGCTGCGTTCGACAGCAAGCCGTCAATCCACTCGCATTTGTCGATGTCGAAGGATCTGGCCTTCCAGTTCAAGGGAGCCGGCTCTTCTGCCGCCTCCTCCAGCACGCATGGGATCGGGTGAACGTTCTCCGCAATTCGCCTGGCATTATCGGGTTCATAAGCCACTCCGATTCGATCAGCGATTGCGGAAATCACCTCTCTGCCCCCGACCACGCGGAAAGACGTCGGGCAGTTCTGAAAAACCTCCGACTCGAACCTGCCTCCGAGCGATCCAGCCGCATTTCTCAAATCCTCGACGAGACTCGGTGTGCGGCTTCCATACAAGGCGGCGTTCTGGTGGACGGCGAGTCCCCCCAGCACTGGAGGCAGCATCCTCCACCGCTGAGTTCCGTCGATGAAGAAATCAGCGAAGCCAAGGTCAGACAACTCGACCCTGAGTGAACGGCACAGGTCGAGGGGATCGCGGTCCGAACCGAAGATCTCCTCGGCCGCCTTTCGGAAGCCCGCCCATGATCCTCCCCCCATGTGGGTCATCCATGCCAGCAACCGGTCGTTATTCATCGCCGCCTCTTCAGACTTCGCTTGATTTCCTTCGCCAAAGCTGCGTACATCCTCCATGTGTCAACTGCACCTGCGTCAGGGACCGCCCACTCAAGTCCTATAAAGCGTGGGCGGCGGATGTGCGCCTCGTAGACGATGCTCGTCCACCTCTCCACCACCTTCCGAGCCTGTCCGGTCAATCTGTGAAGGCTGACCGTGCGCGGCGGGCTTGGACTTGCAAGGGCCGCAACGACAGCCCCAGGACCCGCGCCGACTTGAATGGCCCAACTGGGCTGGAACGGGCATGAGACTATAGTGCCCCGGAAGAATTCCCCCCCGTGCGCTTGACAGACCTGATCCGGTGAGGGGCCGATCAAAGTCCAAGAACCGTGAGGCAGGGCAATCCTTCGCCGACGGCCGTCAATTGGTTCAGGCCGATCTGCTTCGCTCCGCACCGACACCTGCGGCTGTGCTATCTCAATCCTCCTTCGCACACGCCCCGCCTCGATGATGTATTCACCCGGTTCTGCGAAGACGTCGCCGGTCGGCAATTCGCCGTTTACCCCGACTTCAACCGGGGCGTCGTTCACCTTTATGCTGTCTTGCGCCTCCACGCCCGAAACGAGGATTCGAGGCGGGGCCCCGGCAAGCCATGACCAGCGGCGTCCCAACCGCAGGCCCCCTGCAACGATCAACTCAACGTTTGGATCGACCTCCAACGCCTCAAGACCGGGCGGCGCCTCAACGTGGACGCGAGCCGTAAAATCGCGGAACATCGCCCATCCGTTTGGAAGCAGTGGGTGTGATACCGGATTCAGCGCGCTCTGCGCGACTTCACTCAGGTAATCCTGCACCGTGGAGAGAACATTGTTTCGGACAAGTACTGAGCACCTGACGCCGCGCAGCAGGCGGCGATTCGATAGAAAGCCGCTGCAGATGGACGATGGTGTAAGGGCGACAACAACTGCCCCAGGGCGCCTCAGCATGAATTGAACACCGTCCACATTCGACGGCCACTCGAAGCCGTTTCCCAAGAGTTCACCGTCCTCGGGGCGGACCTGCGCTGGATCGTACCATCCTTCCTCCGACGCCTCGAACACGCGCTCGCCGCCATCGAAAACTTCAGGAAATCCTGGGGGCCGCCGTGGCAGGTAGAAGAACACCGGGCTCCTCTGGACGACGTCGAACTGAACCTCGACCAGCGCAGTAGTACGCTTGCTTTCAGACTCATAGAAACTGCCGTCCCATGACTCCAGCTCCGCGCTGACTTGAGCCGCGACCGCATCGGAGCGGTCGTCGGAGAGAGATTCCGCCCCCGTCGGCGTTAGCGCATTTCTAGCCTGCTGCCACCGCCTCAGGTCCGAAAGGAGGCGGTCGTGCCGCACCCGCCCGCCGGGCTGGTATCCCGCCCAGGAGAAAAACGCTGGGAGCTTGTCCACATCCAAAGATCGGAGCGGAACGTGCGCCAGCGGAAGCGCAACGAATCTCCTGAACCCGACGTCGCCTCTCGGCATTGCAAGCCGCCGTCCATGTACTTCGCGGAGCCAGTTATGCAGGAACATCCACAACGACTCGAACACCGCCGGATCGAACCCGACAGGATGCACTCCCTGCGTCCCACACCCAAGGAGGTCCGCCAACCGTTTGTAATATGCGTTCCCCGACACCTCTTCGTCAAACTGCATGCGATACGCCGCGAGAACAGAGGCTGCAAGAAAGCCCGCACAGTCTGGAAAGCCTCCGTCACCGCAGCGTCGAAGCACATGAAGCCTATCTCTATGCTTAAGCACTCGTTTTCGATAAATCTGTGCCGTTGCCGTTGAAAACCGCTGCTCAGCCTGGTCAGGTGTCAGCAGGTCAAAACCGGCCTCTCCGTAGGTTTTAGCCAGAATTCGTGGATTGACACACAAGTACACATTTTCCGTAGATGCTCTTACGAGCAGCAACTGCTCAACAATAACTCTGTTCCAACGGGCATACTCTTGATCGACTTCGGAAACATCCCGAACCAGGATTTTGTACTCACCAGCGTCCTCCCGCGGAGCGGGCCGCCGAGGCGAGCTTACTCCCTTAGTGCTCCCGGTCGTCAAACGAGTTCCCGCTGATGTAATTGGATGATCCTGTTCGGGCAGTGAATGGCCCAAATCCTCTGAATCCGTCTCAACTTGTCCATCGACTGGAACAGCTACCGGTCCATCCGGCAACTCTTCTTGACTTTGCTGATCCTCTCCCACTAGGAGTGATGGGGCCTCGGATTCAGGATCAGCACCGATCAAATCTCGTTTGCAGGTGCTTGCGGAGAGATCGTCCTTCGCTTGCTCGTGACCAGTTTCACCCATCCGCAACAAGTCGGAGACGTCCCTCTCTTCACTGCTGTCAGACATTCCGCTGCTTATAGGTATAGGAATAGGGGGCAACTGTGTTTCGTGGCTTCTTTCATCGGCAGGCGCGGGACTTGTCGCTGTGTCAGTACGTTCACCATCAGTAGAATCCCCTGATACAACAATCGGCTTTTCGCTGCTCGGCGGCTCCCCAATTTGCGATTCAATGTTGCCTCCTTTCTGCCTATAGGGCGGCAAATCGGAATCTAAGCCGCCACCAGCAACTATTGGTGCCTGTTCCATTTCCGAAGAATTGCTATCGAGCTCCTGGATGACTGCGGATTCTTCCCTATTGAGTCCTGACTCTGAGACTGACGCTGATGATGACTCCGCAGGGCTATGAACCGCCCTCGGTTCTTGCACTGACGCGTCCAATGCTGGAATATTTGTGTCGGCCGTCTCAACCGCAGCAGGCGATTTGGCCGATGATGCTGCTGTTTCGTTCGCGCCGAGGACTCCATCGCCTTGACACTGAGTCGCTTCAGGAGCCTCTTCAACTGCGGATTCATGGGTCGCTTGATCCGAATCGGGCTCGCTTGTTTGAGGCCGTACGGGTTCACGATCCGCGTCTTGCTCCAGGACACCAACCGACGGCGGCCTCTCTGTCAATGAAGCGGGGCCAGCAGAAAAACCGAGATGCGACAGGAAGGTGCGGACGATGATTAGCAGTTTTTCGATGATCCGTTTCATGTCACAGTTCCAGTAAATATTCAGCGATTGCCTTCGACACAAGCGGGCAGACCGCATTGGCCAGCTGTTGCTGCTTGTGCATCAATCCGCCTGATTTCCCGTCCAGGGTTCCGGCAAAGCGGAACCAGTCAGGGAAAGATTGAAGCCGGCAGGCTTCGCGCAACGAAAGCCCACGATGCTGCTCTGGATGAACAAGCATGCTCTTCCGGTAGTGGCCGATCGTAATCGACGGCTCGTCCCATTTCAGCCGCCTATAAATATTGCTGTGGGTCCTCTCCAGTTGGGCGTAGTTTGACATCATTTCCGAAATGTCCTGCCAATTTCCACCTGCAGGAATGCGCTTGTAGCGCTCGATGACGTAATCCGCATGCCGCGAGGTTACGTGGTCGAGGATTTCCCTCTTCGGCGCACACTTGCGCATCAAACTTAGGAATTCGTTGTCCGCTTCTGTAGCAGGTTCACAATAATCCATCTCGTTTACGCTATGGCCGTTGCCGATTGTAGGCAGATCACCTATTGCTTCTCGAGTCGTAACGAACGTCCGACCCGAAGATCGACCGTGGGTTGGAGTTGGAAACGGCCCCCAGTCATCGAAGTCTTCTTCGCAATAGCCGGTGTCTCGATGAATCCCCATGAGAAAAAAGCGCGTTCGGTACTGCGGTACCCCATACCACACTGCGTCCAACAATTTCGGAAAAACCAAGTAACCAAAGGTCTTCATTTTCCTCAGTACATATTCCGCAACACTCAAGGTGTTGTTGTTCCCCTTCTTGGCCGTCCAGACAATGCCCTGAACGTTTTCCATTAGAAACACAGGCGGCCTCAGCTTATCGACGTATCGCATAAATACATCGACTAAGCGGTTGTTTGGGTTATCGCTCGACCATGAATTGCGGTTTGCACTGGAGAACCCCTGGCAAGGCGGGCCGCCAATCAACACGTCAGCGCCGCCTGCTGCGCGTGCTACTGATGCAACATACTCAAGTGCATTCTTTTTATCGAGATCGATGGGGTGAACATTCTCCTGTTCCGGCACAAGGCAGGCCCCAGGCTTTTGCATTCGGGAGAACAGTCCATGGTTGCATTTCAGCGTCTCCACATATATCGGATGCACTTCCCCAGAAAAGATGAGGCGGAAACGTCGGCCTGCATGCTTAGCCAGTATGAATCCAAGTCCCATACCCCCTGCACCGGCAAAGAGCTCGACTACGTTTAGGAACGATGATCCTTTCGCCAACAAGCCTCTGGGGCGGCTGGGGCCAATAGTTTCTATTTCGACTCGGGATTCATCTTGAAGTCGTGCCAATGTGATGTTTGAACGGTGCTGAACGTCTAAAGAGCCACTCGCCCTGAGGCGTTTTCCCCTCTTCGCCGGGTGGTTTTCACTCAACTCTTGTTTTCGAGTTGGCCTAGTCATTCAGTCGACCTTCCCGCCACATTCTTCCAGCAAGATCATGCACGAGGTTGTTGTCTGTACCCAGAAGTGTTACTAGTCTTGTGTTTTCTTCTGTCTCTCCGTCTCTGTGCATCGGCTAAAGCTCCCCTTTGAATGCTTTGTCCAGGATCGAGGGAAGCAGGGCGTCGAGTTCGGATTCGGCGTCTTTTTGTGCCGCGAGCATTGCAGCGACTTTTGCCTGCAGACGGTTGAACCAGACCTGCTTACCGTACTCCGGCACGGGAACCTCAATCTCGGTCAACTTGGTGAGGCCCAATGTGCGGTTTCTTCCTGCTCCACCTGGCGAAGCTTCGCCGATCTTCCGGAGCCCCTCCTCGGTCAGGAAGTAGAAGCACAGGAACTCGGGCGTGGAGACGCCCGCCTTCGGAACACATGTTATAAACCGGTGAGACCCGTATCGGCCCCCATCCTCTGGTTGGGCAACGGCAATTGCTCCTTCCCAAGCAAACACGTTGCTAAAAATGAGGTCTCCAGGCTCTATGGCGTAAAGTCGCTTGGTGTCCACGCTCAGGTAATCGAGGGCGGGTTTGTGGAATGTCCCTTTGCCGAATGACCGGATGCCGAGTTCCGGGTATTCATCGCCCATTTTTGGTTCGACAGGACGGCGTACAAGGGGAGCCACATCGTTCATCGTCCGCGAGGGCACACCATCAATTACTTGTGCAAAGGCGCTACGGAGCATTGCCTCCGCTTCCCGTTCAATCTCTGCCTTGTTACTCCTTGCCTCCATGATTTTCGCGGCAAAAGCGTCGATCTTGGCTGCGATCCGCTCCTGTTCTTTCCTGTTAGGCAAAGGGATGGTGATTGCGGCAAACGCCTCTGGGCGGATTCGGCTTTTACCGGTTGTTCCTCGTGAAGCTTCTTCGCAAGAGTTCCAAAACCAACGAGTTTTAGTAATCCAGAAAAACCATCGTGGATATAGTTCTGCTATGTTTGGCCTGAATAGAGGGAATTCTCCGGAGCAAAAGCAACCTGCAAGGTCGGCCTGCACAACACTTACGCTTCCGTGACGAGCCCATATTTTGTTAACGATAATATCATTGACCTCAACGCGATATAGTGTCGAATACTGCGTTGCTGATCCATTTAGGACTTCACGTTCATACGCACCTTCACCCCAAAGCCTGACTCCTATCTGTCGGTATTCCTTGCCTGGAATCGGTGCTTCGGGGCGCTGAATAGGAGGAGCGACCTCGCCGATGGGGGTCATAGCCCATTTGCTTGCACTCATGCCTTCTCTCCTCGGGAGCGTACTGGCTCAGCCAATGCAGCTTTGATCTCTTCTATGATCCCCCCGATTCGAAGGTTCTTTTCAGCGATACTCTCCGCAATCTGTTCGGGGGGAAGATGCTCAAGCGCTTCAGCCCCACGTGGATTCTTTAAATCAAGGTTGCAGCCATTAGATAATATGCCCCTTGCCTTGACCTTCCAGGCGTGCGCGTTCTCCTGGCGCTTAGCCGATTTGAACCATTTAAGCAGGTCAGCGAGTTCATCGTATTGAAGCGGATTGGTCTTAGTGTATTTTTTCCGGCCGTCAGGCAATGGTTGCTCGTAGTACCAAATCATTTCAGTCGGTCTGGAGCGGTCGAAGAAGAGAAGATTCGTCTGGATCGGCGTGTACGGTTCAAAAACGCCCTGTGGCAGCCGCACGATGGTGTGCAAGTTGAAGGTGGTAAGCAACTCTTCCTTGATACGCGCACAGAGACCATCACCGAACAGCGCACCATTGGGAACAACAACCGCTGCGCGGCCTGGCTTTGGGCTACGCTTGAGTTTCCGCATGATAAGTTGAAGGAATAGAAGCGCAGTTTCCGTAGTTTGCTTGTCCTCCGGAAAGTTGTTCAGAATTCCACGCTCCTCCTCACCCCCGAACGGTGGATTGGTGAGAATCACGTCGACCCGGTCGCGGTCGCCAATCTCGTTAAGCGGGAAACGAAGGCTATTCTCCGGGTCGATCTGGGGCGCTTCGAGACCATGGAGGAGCAGGTTCATCTGGCAGAGGAGATACGGGAGCGGTTTGGCCTCGCCGCCATATATCGACTGTTCCTGAAGCACCCTCCTATCCTCGACAGTCTTGACCTGTTTGCCCAGGTGATTGAACGTCTCGACGAGGAAGCCGCCGGTTCCACAGGCCGGGTCGAGGATCGTCTCCCCGAGGCGTGGATTCAGCGCCTCGACCATAAAGCGGACGACTGGGCGCGGCGTATAGAATTCGCCCGAGTCACCAGCGGCGTCGCGCATCTCGCGCAGCATTGATTCATAAAGGTGACCGAGGGTGAAGAGTTCGTCCTGAGCGTCGAAGTGGATCGAGGTGACTTGGTTGATTACGTCACGGAGAATGTAGCCGGACTGGATTCTATTGGTCAGACGGCTAAAGACGCTGGCGATCACGCGCTTGCGGCTCGTGGGGCCGTTGTGCAGGCCGCTCAGGTAGGCAAACAGCCCCGGTCCCTTTGTCCCATCGGGCCGAGTAGCCTCCTCCTGGTTAATGAAGGCAATAAGCTCCGGGCCGGTGACGCCGTTCTCTTGGGCCGCCCAGTCACGCCAGCGATATGGCGATTCTATTGTCGGTCGGTATTTTGATCCCCTCATTTTGGCGCGTGATTCTTCGATCTGCTCCAGGTCATCAAGGAACTTAAGAAACATAACCCACGTCAGAAGCGGGAGCCGGTCAAGGTCTCCGGACAGCCCCTTATCCTTCCGCATGATCTGCCGGCAGGACTTGATGACGCTGCCGAGACGCTCGGCTGTGGTTTTCGGTTCGTTCGATTTCTTGGTTCGCTTTGCCATCGTGTTTCCTTAAGCCGCGTAGAGCAACGTTTGCAGTTCTCGAATCGCTTTCACCAACCGGTCTTCACCGCCGAAGTAACGGGCAATCTGGATCACATTGCCGCGCTTGCTGATCGGCGGGACCTCCAAAACTTCGGGGATTACAAATTGCGCGGTTCCATGCTCTGTGTACTTATCGAGGAGTTCACCGAGGATTTCCCGCGCCTCCGGGCCATATTGTTCGAAGAAATCCTTCTTCTCGGAGCGGAGACGCTGCGCGCGTTCACGCCTCGTGCGCAGGGGTGCATTAAAGGCAATGTGGCAAAGAAGGTCGAGGGGGTCGGCATCAGGTTGATTCGCTACCGAGGCCAATTCGTCAAAATCGATGCCCCGCTCACCCAACCTGTCGATGATATTCTTTCGATGATCGGGGTCCGCCCAGTCATCCCGGAGTTCAGCCGCGTTTCTATAAAGGGTCCGGACTTTCTCTGCGGTGTAGTCGGTAAATCGGACGACTCGGAGTTGATTGCCGTCGGCGTCAAGTTCATAGACAAGGTGAGCGGCAATCTCGACTTGGCCGCCATCAAAGTAGAACTTACGCCTCTCGACAGGTGTGCCATCATCCGGGGGGAGAGGATCGACGATAACCTCGTCGGTCGGTTCAGGTTCTTCCTCCGGGGTAACGACCGTTTCCGTATCGATCGGCTCGCCGTCCTCGCCGATGTGCTGTTCCGTTTCGATGGAGGGATCGCCATCAAAGTCCGGGTCAGCAAACATGCGAGTGGCTGACCCGGTGTAATCAAGGATGCTGAAAAAGAACTTGCCGTAATCATCCCGGACACGGGTCCCTCGCCCAATGATCTGTTTGAAATCTGTCATCGAATTGATGACCCGAACGAGCACAACGTTCTGCACTGTTGGCGCATCTATGCCCGTGGTCAGCATCTGCGATGTAGTCAAAATAACGGGTGTTCGGCGTTCAACATCCTGGAAGTTGCTCAAGTGCCCCCGGCCAATGCCACCCTCATCGGACGTAACACGGCAAACGTAGTCAGAGTGCTGGCGGGTTAGGTCGGAGTTTAAATTGTTCAGCACACGGCGCATCTCGTCGGCGTGTTCCTGATCGACACAAAAAACGATGGTCTTGTCGAAGCGCCCAGTCTTATTCAGAAACTCGCTTAAATGCCTTGCGACAGCTTCGGTCCTGGCCTTCAAGGACACCACTCGCTCGAAATCGTTCGTGCGGTATTCCTCGTCCGGAATTTCTCGCCCGAAGCGGTCAAGCTCTCCCTGGCTGGGACGCCAACCTGCAGCATCCCAAGTGGTGATGACGCGGTGAACCCGGTATGGCGCAAGAAATCCATCGTCTATTCCCTGGCGTAGGCTATATTGGTAGATGGGGTCGCCGAAGTATCGGTACGTGTCCGCATTATCCTGGCGGCGTGGTGTGGCTGTCATCCCAACCTGGAATGCCGGCTCGAAATACTCAAGAATAGCCCGCCAGTTGCTGTCGTCTTTGGCGCTACCCCGATGGCACTCATCCACAATGATCAGGTCAAAAAAATCCGGGGAATACTCACGGTAGAGTCCGGGTCTGCGTTCGTCACGGGCAATTGCCTGGTAGATCGCAAAATACATTTCCCGACCCTTGTTGGCCACGCCTCCCTCAATTTTCCAGCGTGCATCGCCGAAAGGAGCGTATATTTTTGCCATTGGGTCATCGACAAGGACATTGCGATCAGCAAGATAGAGAATTCGGGGTCGTCGATAATCCCCCGTTCGATTCCACCGCGATGACCAAAGCTTCCAACAGATTTGGAATGCAACGACAGTTTTCCCAGTCCCCGTAGCCATTGTGAGAAGGATGCGCCTGCGTCCTTGAAGAACCGCTTGAACGGTTCTGTTGATGGCGATTTCCTGATAATAGCGCGGCGATTTACCACTTAAATGATATGCGGGGGCGAGGAGCCGTTCCGCCAACTGGGGGTTTAGGGACTCTGAATTGATCAGGCGCGCCCACAGTTCTTCCGGTGTTGGGAAGTTTTCTATCTCGCGTTCGAGTCCCGTTGCATAATCGAACTCGACAATCCCCTGGCCATTGGTGGCGTAAGCAAATTTAAGCCCGAGGATTTCTGCATACTCCTTAGCCTGTTGAAGTCCCTGTCCAGGGGTAGCGTATGAGGGTTTTGCCTCGACCACGGCCATGGGCATGTCGGGGCGGTAGCGCAGAATGTAGTCGGCACGCTTCCCGGGCCTCCGCCGCCCCTGCCGGCCAGACACGATGATGCGACCGTCGGTAAAAGTAACCTGCTCGTTAATACGATGCGGCTCGTCATCCCAACCCACAGCTTGGAGTTTGGGAACTATATAACGACGGCAGGTATCAGCTTCGTTCAAGGCCATGCTACCCCCGCCCCCCGTACTCATTTTGCCGCTTCATCCATTCGTCGATGGACTCCCGAAGGAAGCGCAGGTGTCGTCCCACTTTTTGGGCAGGGATTTTGCCCTCTCGGACGAGCTTGTAGAGCGTCGACTTCGGGATTTTCAGATAAACGGATAACTCCTCAATGGTCAGGACGTTGTCCGACTTGTTCTCCATCAGAAGCACCTCTGCAGTGTCCAGACAAAATTATCCTCATTGTATCTCATCACAGATATGTATTTTACAGTTCGTGTCAGTTGGTGTCAATAGTTTTTTGAAAACCAGCCCCGAGACAAGCGAAGGATCGCTCAGCGCCAGTTGCCGTTTGGCAGCGCCTTGAAACGGCCATCTGGGTTGCTTCCGGCGACATAGACCCAGGCAGCCAGCCTCCTTTCTCGGTTCATACATACCGGCACGAGGACCCGTCTGTATAGGCAGGGACCGCCGGGGTGAAACCCTTCCAGCCGGTCGATGGCTGGAAGGCGGGTCTCGGGGTCGTCGAAGGTGAGAAGCTCCCCGTACACGCGGCCCCAGGGCGCGCCCGTGGGGTCCTTCGGAAGCCGGTCGGGGGTTGGCTCGGGATTGGACACGCGGGCCGTCACGTGCGCTTGTGTGGCCACGTCGGCGAGCGGATTGGGGGTCCCGACGGCAAGGATGTCCTCCTCCGGGACCTGCAGGACCGGGATGCTGGAGGATGTCTCGAAGAGGCGGCCGCTGACGACGGCGTCCTCCACCGTCAGGACGCCCCGGCAAAAGCGGTCGTGGTTCCAGAAACCGCGCTTCAGTGTGCCGTAGACGAAGAGTCTCA
>CAZSNH010000006.1:0-2526 GCA_964607855.1 uncultured Hyphomicrobium sp.
CGAACGTAGGATGCGCGGTAAGAACAATACCGTTGCGGGGCCGCGACCAACGGGCCTTGAAATCCTCGAGCGATTTCGCCTTTGATTCGCCCTTCGGAATTGATGCCGCAACAAACTTGGCGAATTCTGTATTGGTTGTCGTGTCATCGACGTAGCCGACCTGCTCTCGTAGCCGCATCGCGCGGTGCACGCAGGCTCTATCCATGAGTCGCGTGGCAAGTTCCTTCACGTCCTCGAAACCGATCTTGCCGCTATCAAGCTGGCGCGACAGATCGAACGCGACATTTACGATCGGGTTGAGATTGGGTTGATCGGGTATGCGGGAACGCAGCGCTTTCAACTCATCTCTGAGTTTGACTTCATCGAGCTTGCCCTTGTTCAAGAGCTTCTCTTGCGCCACGGAAACCTCCTCGCCGCTATACCCTCACGCCGAACTCCAGCCTTCCTACAACAAGTGCAGGAATTTTTATCGTTCTGGAAGCCGGGTCTCGCCCGGCTTCCAGTTTCGTTGCGAGACCTATCGCACTTGCGCGGACCGCCTGTCAGGCAGCCTTCTTGGATTTCAGCGCCTGCTGAATGGTCGATCCCATCTCTGATGGAGTGGGAGCGATAAGGACCCCGCAGCTCTTGAGGATTTCGACCTTCTCGGCCGCCGATTCGCCGAAGGCCGATACGATGGCGCCGGCGTGACCCATCCGGCGGCCCTTCGGGGCCGAGAGACCGGCGATGTAGGCGACGACCGGCTTCTTGAAGTGATCACGGATGTAATAGCCGGCTTCCGCTTCCTGGGGCCCGCCGATTTCGCCGATCATCATCACGGCGTCGGTTTCAGGATCTTCAGCAAAGTGCTCAAGCACGTCCTTGAACGACGAGCCGTTGATCGGATCGCCGCCGATGCCGACCGAGGTCGAAACGCCGATGCCAAGCGCCTTGAGCTGCGCGGCCGCCTCGTAGCCAAGCGTGCCCGAACGGCCGACGATGCCGACGCGTCCTTGAGTGTAGATGTGGCCCGGCATAATTCCGAGCATGGCCTTGCCCGGCGAGATGGTGCCGGCGCAGTTTGGGCCCGTCAGGATCATGCGGTTCTCTTTCTTGTAGCGGCGCATGTAGCGCTTTACCCGGATCATGTCCTGCGCGGGGATGCCATCTGTGATGCACACGCAATATTTGATGCCAGCGTCTGCTGCTTCCATGATGGCGTCCGCCGCGAATGGAGGCGGCACGAACACGATGGAAGCTTCCGCTCCCGTCTCATCGACGGCGCCCTTGACCGTGTTGAAGACGGGGCGGCCGAGGTGGGTGGTGCCGCCCTTTCCTGGGGTGACGCCGCCGACGACGTTCGTTCCGTAATCGATCATTTCTTGAGCGTGGAACGTACCGATGCGGCCCGTGAAACCCTGGACCATGATCGGCGTGTTTTCGTTGATGAAGATTGCCATGTTCCGGTCCTCCCTTACGCTGCGGCCTTCGAAGCCTTCGCAGCGGCAACAGCCTTCTGCGCGGCCTCGGCAAGCGTTTCAGCACTGATCATGGTAAGACCGCTGCTATCGATGATGCGGCGGCCTTCCTCGACGTTGGTTCCTGCAAGGCGCACAACGATCGGGAGCTTGATTTCAAGCTCACGGATTGCGTCGACGACGCCCTTGGCAACCCAATCACAGCGGTTGATGCCAGCGAAGACGTTGACGAGGATCGCCTTCACGTTCTTGTCACGAAGCACGGCCTTGAACGATTTCGTCACGCGCTCGGGGCTTGCGCCGCCGCCGATGTCGAGGAAGTTCGCAGGCTCGCCGCCGGCAAGCTTGATCATGTCGAGGGTCGCCATCGCGAGGCCCGCGCCATTGACGATACAGCCGATGTCGCCGTCGAGGCCAACGTAAGCGAGACCGCGGTCGGAAGCATAGGTTTCACGCGGATCTTCCTGGCTCTTGTCACGCAGCTCCGCGATTTGCGGGCGGCGGAACAGAGCGTTCTCGTCGAAGCTCATCTTGGCGTCGAGGGCTACGATGTTCTTCTGCTTGGTGATGACGAGCGGATTGATCTCGAGCATGGTCGCATCGAGGTCGCGGAATGCGCGATAGCAGCCGAGGATAACACGTTCCATCTTGGAGACGAGATCCGGATCGATTCCAAGTCCGAACGCGACCTCGCGGGCCTGGAACGCCTGCATGCCGACGGCCGGATCGACCTGCACCTTGATAATCGTCTCCGGCTGACTATGGCTTATCTCCTCGATGTCCATGCCGCCTGCAGCCGACGATACGACAACGATGCGCTCGGCGGCTCGGTCCATGACGAAGGAGAGATAGATTTCCTTGTCGATGTCGGTAGCTTCCTCGATGTAGAGACGCGAGACGAGCTTTCCAGCCGGACCCGTCTGGACTGTCACCAAACGC
Organism: uncultured Hyphomicrobium sp.; assembly: GCA_964607855.1. Classification (GTDB taxonomy): domain Bacteria; phylum Pseudomonadota; class Alphaproteobacteria; order Rhizobiales; family Hyphomicrobiaceae; genus CAZSNH01. Next base: position 2,397 of record CAZSNH010000006.1, read on the forward strand.
TTGCCGAGGAGAGCTTCTGCAGCCGCCTCCAGTTCGCGCTCGTTCGAGCACACCTTGATACCGCCGGCCTTCCCGCGCGCTCCCGAATGAATCTGGGCTTTGACGACCCACTTGGTGCCGCCAATCTCGC
>CAZSNH010000006.1:2536-20328 GCA_964607855.1 uncultured Hyphomicrobium sp.
GCGATAGCTGGCTTGCTCGGGGCTATAGGCTAGACCACCGCGGGGGATGGGCACGCCAAACTTGGAGAGCAATTCTTTGGCTTGATACTCGTGAATGTCCATGTCGACCTCCTTGGTCGTATTCTGGCGCTTAAGGGATCAGGACTTGGCGGACTTGGCAATCTTCTCAGCCACGACAAGAATATTCTTGGCCATCTTCTCGGAGGCCGCGTCGATCATCTTGCCGTCGAGAGACGCGGCACCCTTGCCCTGGGCCTCGGCCTCCTTCAACGCGGCGATGATGCGCTTGGCCTTCTCAACCTCGGCTGCTGTCGGCGAGAACACGGCGTTGGCGAGTTCAATCTGCGAGGGGTGGATCGCCCACTTGCCCTCGATACCGAGAGCGGCCGCACGCTTGGCGCCGGCCGTGTAGCCGTCTGGATCCGAGAAATCGCCGAACGGACCGTCGATGGGACGCAGTCCATAGGCGCGGCAAGCAACCGTCATGCGCGAGAGCGCGAAGTGCCATTGATCGCCCGGATAATCCGGGTTGAGGCCACCGATGACCACGGTGCGCGCTTTATTGAAGGCGGCGTAGTCGGCAACGCCAAAGTGCATGGCTTCGCAGCGGCTGTTGGCGGACGCGATGGCTTCGACGTTCGCCATTCCGAGTGGGGTTTCGATGAGTGCTTCGGTTCCGACCGGGGTCGTATAGCCTTTGGCGACCTCGATCTGGCTCATGATGCATTCGATGGCATAGACGTCGGCGGGAACGCCAACCTTCGGGATTAGAATCGTGTCGAGCTTGGAACCGGCTTGCTCCATGATGTCGACGACGTCGCGATAGCAGTAATGCGTATCGAGGCCGTTGATACGTACGGACACGGTCTTGCCAGCGCCCTTCCAGTCGAGATCATTCAACGCCTGGATGATGTTCTTGCGGGCCTGCTCTTTATCGGGTGGAGCAACAGCGTCTTCGCAATCGAGGAACACGTAGTCAGCGGCGCTCTTGATGGCGCGGTCGATCATGGTAGGGTTGGAGCCGGGAACAGCGAGCTCCGAACGCTGGAGACGCTGTTTCTTGAGCGGGTAGAGTGTAAAGCTCATTGGGGGTCGTTCCTCTTTGATTCTAGTCGTTGGCTTTCGCGGGATAGACCGCTCTCTGAGCCTCGGCAGGTTCGAGGCCCGAGAGTATTTTCGATTGGCGGCGTCTTATAGGCCGCCTTTCCATTGACTTCAGGCTGCTTTGGCCGTTGCCGGCCCACGGCTTGATGCAGACTTGGTTGCCGTCTTGCTGAAGTATTCAGCCGCAGCACCCGTGCCCGAGCCCATCTTCACGGGCACGCCGCAGTCCTTGAGTGCCATCTCAACAGCGAATAGCACGCCGCCCACCATAACCTCGTCAAGCGCACCTAGGTGGCCGATGCGGAACACTTTGCCAGCGACCTTGTTGAGGCCGACGCCAAGCGAAGTGTTGTAGCGATAGTAGGCTGTCTTGACGACGTTGGCGCTATCGATGCCTTCGGGCACGAGGATGGCCGAGACGGTGTCGGAGTGCCACTTCGGCTCCTTGGCGCACAGCTTCAAGCCCCACGCATCGACGGCAGCCCGGACGCCGGTGGCAAGCCGGGTGTGGCGGGCGATCACGTTGTCGAGACCCTCCGCGAAGATAAGGTCCAGAGACGCGCGCAGGCCGCGGATCAACTGGGTTGCAGGCGTGTAGGGAAAGTAGCCGAGGTCATTGGCCTTGATCATGTCCTCGAACGAGAAGAAGCAGCGGTTCATGCGGCCGTTGAGAGTCTTGTTGGCATCGAGTGCCTTCTGGCTGACGGCGAGAATGCCAAGACCCGTCGGCAGCATAAAGCCCTTCTGTGAACCGGAAACACAGCAGTCGACGCCCCACTCGCCCATGCGCATGTCGATCGAGCCGACCGAGGAAACGCCGTCCACCATGAGGAGCGCGGGATGCTTGGCGTCGTCGAGGGCCTTGCGAACGGCTGCAATATTGCTCGTGACGCCGGTGGCAGTTTCATTGTGGGTTGCGAACACCGCTTTGATTTCGTGCGCGGTATCCTTGGCGAGGATGTCGGCATACTTCTCAACAGGCACGCCCGTACCCCATTCCTCGTCGCACAGAACGACCTTGAGGCCGAGGCGCTCGGCCATGTCGACCCAGAGAAGCGAAAATTGGCCGAAGCGGCTCATGAGAACCTTGTCGCCAACGGCAAGCGTATTCTGAATCGCCGACTCCCAGGCACCCGTTCCGGAGGAAGGATAAATGAACACCCGGCCATCCTTCATCTTGAAGACCTTCTTCAAATCTTCGAACACGGGCAGCGTGAACTTCGGAAATTCCGGGCTGCGCATGTCCTCCATGGGAAGGTTCATGGCCATCCGGACGGCATCCGGGATGTTGGTGGGACCAGGAATAAAAAGGTGCGGTGTGACCATCATAGGCATTTCCTCCGAAGCATGTTGTTTGAGTTTCTGATGAAGCTGCTCGGCGCAGCCTCGTGCTATTCCGCGTAACTACCAATCTCCCCTGGCCGGCTCAGTGGCATCAATTTAGTCAGGGCAGCAAGACCATCGTTTCCCGAACCGCAACGGCTCGAGCCGGTTGCACGCCTGAAATCTTTAGCGCGAAATTGGCTGATTGCTACTTTTGAACAACACCCCAATGGCGACTGCGCAGTCGCAGTTGGGTAGGCCCTGGCCTACCCCAAGCCAGAAGGCTGAAGTGGAGGCCGATCGCGCGTGCAGTGCACACAAAATGCATGGTCGCCGGCCCTTTCGGTGCGCTTCTGCTAGCGGGCGGGTCCCGGGCTCGTTATCGACATATAGAGCGCAACCGCCATCGCGCGATTGGAAACGCCCAATTTGTCGTAGAGATTCTTGAGATGGTACTTCACGGTGTTCCGCGAGATACCGAAGCGCGCGGCGATTTGAAGATTGGACCAGCCGTTCGCAAGCGCGCCCAAGAGCTCTCTCTCGCGGGTCGTCAGAATGTCAAACGGATCGGCGCTCAACGTCTCCAAATCGACGAAAGGAAAACTCACGCGGCCTTTTGCCACTGTCGCCACGGTCTCTATGAGTATTTCGGGATCCTCGCTCTTTGAAATGAATCCCCACGCCCCGGCCTTAATGGCCGGACGCAGGACTTGGTTCGGCGGCTCGCCGGTATAAATCACAATCCGAACCGGAAGCTGACGTTGTTTCACGAGCGCCAGAAGCTCGCCGCCATTCATGTCCGGCAATGACCACCCCGCAATCGCAATCGCGATATGCTTTTCTTCGCAGAGTTTGACCAAGGCAGCAGCCGTAGAAACTGCCTCGTCCACTTCGAACCTGCCGTCGCGACGCAAGAGATCGCAAATACCGGCACGAACGACCGGATTCTTGTCGGCAATCGCCACCCGGGTCCGAGCACAAGATGGAATTTTAATGGGTTTCGTGGTCACGGGGTCGCGCCTCACCAGGGCACTTCACATCATAAACGAGACTAGCGCAAAGCGCGGGGCCCGTTCGCACAGGCGACAATATCACTCGACGTGCCCAAGCGAACCGGACTTCGCCCACCTTGCTTTCAAACGGGCTCCAAGGCCGCAAAGCGGTTTGTTGCAGCCACAAGCCGTGAGGTGATTCCTGGCTCCGTCATGGCATGGCCCGCATCCTCGACAATCTCAAGCTCCGCCCTCGGCCACGCCTGCTTGAGATCCCAGGCATTCTTGACTGGCGTGCAGACATCGTAACGCCCATGCACGATGATACCCGGGATCGAACTCAAACGGTGGGCATCCTCGAGCAACTGGCCCTCACGAGCGAAGAATCCGCGGTTCAGGAAATAGTGGCACTCGATGCGAGCGAATGCGAGAGCGTACCGGTCGGCCCCGAACCGCTCGACCCGTGCGGGATCGGGGAGAATGGAGAGCGTTGAGCCCTCCCAGACACTCCATGCCTTGGCTGCCGCAAGCTGAAGATCCGGATCGGGTCCAGTGAGGAGCTTGTGATAGGCCCCTACCATGTCGCCACGCTGGTTGCTCGGAATTGGCCGCTCGAACTCTTTCCAAGCATCCGGAAAGATCCGGTTGCATCCATCCTGATAGAACCAGTCGATCTCCCATTTGCGAAGCAGGAAGATCCCGCGCAGGATGAGTGCGCTCACGCGTTCGGGATACGTTTCGGCATATGCGAGCGCGAGCGTCGAACCCCAGGACCCTCCGAAGACCTGCCAACGCGCGATGCCGAGGTGCCCGCGCAAACGCTCCATATCCTCGACGAGATGCCACGTCGTATTGGCTTCGAGAGACGCATATGGCGTCGAACGACCGCACCCGCGCTGATCGAAGAGAATGATGCGATAATGGCAGGGATCATGATAGCGGCGCATCGTGGGATTGGATCCGCCCCCCGGCCCACCGTGAATAAGCACCGCAGGGACCCCGTTCGGATTGCCGCATTCCTCGAAATAGATCTCGTGCCCGTCGCCAACCGGCAACCGGCCCTCGCGATAGGGCTCGATCGGCGGATAAGGGGCGAGGAGAGGTGGGCGCGACATTTGCCATCAAGCCTGATTACGTTGAAGCCTCTTCTGCCGCTCGAGCCGCATCTCGCGATCGTAAATGATTTCGCCTCCCGGTACACGGATGTCGCGAACGAACTCGAGCTGGTGCTTGGAAGGCGAGGGTGTGATCAGGGAAACCGCAACGCAGGAGAGCGCCGAGGCGGGAATTGAGATGAGCCCCGCGAGCGCGCTGTCAAGCGGAAACATGCCGGCCTCACTCGACAGGATGGCGACGACGGCTGATAAGAATCCCGATGCAATTCCCGTGATGGCCCCGAACATGGTCATGCGCTTCCACCAAACCGAGAGCAGCAGCACGGGAAATAAGGTGGATGCCGTCAGCACCATCACCCAGAACCACATTCGCATCGGGTCGGTCGGCGCAAAATGTGAAATGGCCGCTGCAGCGCCCACCGCAGCGACAATGGCGGCGCGGCCGGCGATCAATCTCGGCCTTGTGGGAGCCGGTTCCCACGACGTGCCGTAGAAGACGTCTTCTGCCAGAATGTTCGCGAGAGCAATCGCGGTGGCGCCCGCTGCGGCGAGTGCGGCCGCGATGGCGCCCGCGAGCACGACGTAGAGAGCGACGGAGGGCAGGCCGGTCGCCATGGGGAGCGCGGGCAGAATGGCGTCACGTTTGAAGCTCATGCTCTTGAAATTCAAACGCGGCGACTCCGTATCGATGCCGGCCAAATCGAGCGCGGAAAGCTGGCTCAGCCAAAGCGGCACCTGCTGTGAGGGATCCTTGATGATCTCCACGACATACTCGCGCATGAAAACGCCAACCGAAGCGAGTGTGATCATCAAAAGCCCGAAAATAACCGTCGACCAGCCGATCGATTTGCGCGTCTCGTAGACGCCGGGCGTCGCAGCAACACGCGGCAGAAGCCACGGTGCGCAGACGAAGGCCGCCATCGTCGTCAACGTGATAACGACAAAGGCGAGAGATCCGATGGCTCCGAACGGCGTCGCAAACCGCTTCGAAATGTTCTGAAGACCTTCGCCGGGAAAATCGAAGGCGAGCACGGACTGTTGAATGAGCGGCAAAGCAAGCCTGCCTTCGTCGCGCGTCAGCGATCTCAAGATGGGACCGTGACTGAGCTGGGGCAAGGGTAGGTTGGTGAGGTAGACACCGGCTATGGCAACAGGGATGAAAATGGCGAGCAGAACGATGATTGAATGCCCAACTCCCGACCAAGTCTGAGACCGGACCCCCCCAGCAGTAATGGTGACCACGAGGGCAATGGCCAGCATGTTGATCATCGCATAGACCGAATAGCCGGAAAGAAGTGAGGCTGCGCCTGCTCCGAGCTCGAGCTCCGCGGCAAGCAGAAGTGCCAAGGGCACGGTTAAGAAAGCCGCTGAAAGCATTCTCACCGTCCGGCTTTCGAAACGCCGTCCCAAATAGCTCGGCAACGTGAAGGCTCCGAATTTGCGGAAAAAAGGAGCCATCAGGACCGCCATCAGCACAAAACCCGACAAACCTCCAATGGCGATGCAAAGCACGTCGAACCCGATCATGAAAAAGGCCCCGGTGAGGGCCACCACCCCGCTGGCACCACTCGCGGTAATCGCGAGAACGAGGCCGCTGTAGAACGCTGGAACACGCCTGCCTGCGGCGAAGAAATCAATCGGTTCTTGGTTCCAGCTCGCAACTCCGATTGCAGCGCAAAGGAGGATGGGCATCGCCAGCATGACGAAGCTCAGTGTCGCCTGCGAGATCCCGAGCTGTTCAAACAGCATGACCAGAATAGAGAGAGCAAAAAAGGCGCTCGCCAGAATGCCGAAATAGGTTCCTAACCTGGGATTGACGAGTCGTGTGGACGGGGCAAGCGACATCGAGTGGATCTATATTGCTAGGGAACGGGTGAGGTCCGGCTTCTTAGAGGTCTTCGTGCGCCCCATGCCAATGGTCGATCGCATCCTGCCGGTTGACGAAGGTCGCGACCGTAATGCTCGCAATAAAAACCAATCCGTGAAGCGCCAAGAAGTAGCCGAGCGGGAAACCCAGAAACTTGCTCGCGTTGAGACGCTCCGCATAGAGCGGCAGAACGATGACGACGGCCAGAAACGGCACCAAACTGGTCATCATCTGCCACTTCGTGTGCTGCCAGTATGGTTTGCGCTCCTTGCGCTCGATCATGACTGATTTCCTCCATCGTCCCGTGAGGCATAGCACGATGCCGAAGAAGTGGGCTTTAGGTTGTTCAAGATCGACAGAGATGAGCGGAACAACCCAAAAAACGGCGATCCGCCGGATGCGCTTTCACCTCGATCTAATCTCAGCTGTTCAATATGTACGATAATTCGTTGTTCTAGAAAGATTCTTTCTACCAAAGGGCCGACAATCGGACGATTGCTGCAGAATTTTCACTGACCTAGCATAGAAACCCCGATTCGAGGGATGCCCCAGGGCAGCCCCGGAAAAAAGGGGGCAAGAAGTGCAAATTTGAGCCGGCCCTTGGGGCCGGATGAGCCGAAAGTGCTGGCTTGTGATCAAAGAAGGGGAAGGAGATTCGCGTGGCTATTCTGCAAGAATTCAAAGAATTCGCGATGAAGGGCAACGTCATCGATCTCGCCGTCGGCTTGATCATGGGGGCGGCCTTCGGACCGATCATTTCGACGCTCGTCGATAACGTGATCATGCCGCCGATCGGCCTGCTGCTGGCGGGCATCGATTTCTCGACGCTGCAGATTCCACTGACCGATGATCCGGACCCAACGAAGGTGGTGGCGATCCGGTACGGTCTGTTCATGAATGCCGTGATCAAGTTCATAATTACGGCAGCTGCGATTTTTCTGCTCCTCAAGGCGGTCAATGCCGCCAGGAAGCCAGCTCCGGCCGCAGCACCTCCCCCACCGCCGCCGAGCGAGGTTTACCTCAAGGAGATCCGTGACGCACTCGTCAAAAGGTAAGCGCGACTGCGAACGAGGAGAGGAAAGCCCGGCACGCCTTGCGCCGGGCTTATTTGTTGGGTTTTTCATAAAGGAACTCTGTGCTAATGGGTACGCCGTCGCGGGCGTCGTCTAATGGTAAGACAGTAGCTTCCCAAGCTACGAACGTGGGTTCGATTCCCATCGCCCGCTCCAATCGCGGGCATCGCGGCTATTCGAATTTGGCTTTCACGAGAATTGGCGAACGCGCCTTGTGGGCCGTCTTCTCCCACAAGTAGGGGGCCGTCACGAGCTGAGCCATCGCGCGATAGGCCGCGAGGGAAATGAGCACCCAGTAGAAGGGCATGAAGACCGAGTAGGCCGCGAGCCTATACCAGCCACGTTTCATAGTCGCCGCTGCCCCTGACGCAATGCCAGTCACATAGCCGAAGATCAGATTGACGGCGCCAAGCCACCAGAGAACCGAGGTGACCGCGCCTTCGGCGCCATCGGCTGTGCTTCCCGCCAGTAGGTCGATGGCGGTCAGCACGTAAAACCAGGGATGAACAAGTGCGGAGAGGATCAGCCCACCCATTAGGACCTGGAATCCAATGAACCGGAAGCCACCAAGCTCGGCATAAAGTTTTGCCGGCTCGCGCATGTGCACAAGATACGTCTGCATCCAGCCCTTAAGCCAGCGCGTGCGCTGTTTCATCCAGACTGCGAAGGTGGCGGGGGCCTCCTCCCACGTCGTGGATGCCAGCACCTCGACGTTGAGATCGGAGCGGGCGAGCCGAATCCCAAGATCGGCATCCTCAGTGACGTTATAGGGGTCCCAGCCCCCAACGGCATCGAGCACACGCCGGGGAAAATGGTTCGAGGTTCCCCCAAGCGGCACCGGCAACTTGAGACGTTGAAGGGCGGGCAAGATGCAATCGAAAAGTGCTGTGTATTCGATCGCGAACTGGCGCGTCAGCCAGCTTTCTGTGGGGTTGTAAATGTTGAGACAGGCCTGAACACAGCCGATGCTGCCTCCTGCTTTGAGCAGCGAAAGCGCTTTACGAACTTGGGAGGAATCGGGACAATCCTCAGCATCATAAATGACAACGTATTCGCCGCGTGCTGTTGCAAGCGCGAAGTTGAGGGCTCTCGGCTTGGTGCGGGGCGTGCCATCCGGCACCACCACAATCCGAGTATTCGAGGCAAGAGGCGTTCTTGCAATGGCTGCTTGCGTTTCGCGATCGCTACTTTCAACGATGAGAAGGACTTCGAGGCGCTCCGGCGGATAGTCGATCTTGGCGATAGCGCTGATGAGGTCGCGAACGATCTCCGCTTCCTGGAATAGCGGCACGAGGACGGAGTAAACCGGAAGCTCTTCCCCCACGTCGCTCTCCGGCAATGAGCGCCCACCACTCCCCGATAACGTCCGCGAAAAAAGAGGCTGCAAGGCGATCGCGCGCAGGACCACGACAAAAAAGAAGGGTAGGGCGAGCACAGCGAAAAGGCCGGCGGCGACTTCGCGCGGAGCGATTGCCGCGGAGAAGATCAACGCGAGAAAGATGGCGCCGAGGAGCCGCTGTTGCCAAGCCCAAAGCGGCGCTCCCGCAGAAAGTTCGGGATGCGAAATTTTTAGCGCTTCCGCCGCCCATTGGGCGCGAATTCGCGCTGCGACTATCTCTCCCCAATCGTCGTCGCTTGACGATTCTCGAACGTCTTTGGCCAAACGCTGCACGGCAAGATCCCCACCCGTCGGATAATCTTGCCACAGACGGCCCGGTGTTCAAAAGCCAAATAGGACTCGAATCTGCTACGCCGTAATAGTACCAACATTGAACGCTCAATCATCGCGAACAGCTGCTCGGCCTCCAACGGTTCATGCGATTTTTTTTCAAGCCCCTAATTTTGATGGCTCTAGCACTTGCGAGCAGCAGTCCTTTGTCGCTCGCAATGGCGCAAGATCCTGCTGGCGCTCCAACCATCGAACCCCCGCCTGATGAAGCCACCGTTGAAGGCCGCCGCGTGGTGGTGCGATTTCTGACCGAAGGTGACTACCCTCCCTTCAATTATTACGATGACGAAGGCATTCTGACCGGCTTCAATGTCGATCTTGCGCGCGCAATCTGTCTTGAGATGTCTGTGGCCTGTGATGTCCGCGTGCGGCCTTGGGACGAGCTTTTCATGGCCTTGAAACGCGGGGAAGCCGATGCCGTCATTGCCGGGCACAGCGTCACTTCAACCGCGTTATCGGAGGTGGATTTCTCGGACCGCTACCTGCACACGCCGGGCCGTTTCGTCGGCAAGATCGACGGGAAAGAGCACGAAATTTCACCCGAGGGGCTTGATGGCATGCGCATCGGCGTTGCCAAGGGGACGACGCACGAAGCCTATCTTAAGGCCTTTTTCCGCGACAGCCGCATTCAACCTTTTGAGAATGCCGATCTAGCCCGCGAAGCGCTGCAGCAGGGCAAAGTCGATTATGTGTTCGACGATAGCATCAGCTTGACGTTTTGGCTCGGCGGAACGCTTTCGCGCCACTGCTGCGAGTTCAAGGGATCCGCCTATTTCGAGCCTAAGTTCTTTGGCGACGGCATGGGGATCGCCATCTCACGGAAGGATCCCCAGCTCAAAATGTTGATCAACCTGGCGCTGAAACGGGTCCGCCAAAGCGGACGCTTCGAGGAGCTTGTCGAACGCTATTTTCCCATCCCCATCTACTAAGAGATTTTACGAGCGTCCACCCTGCCGGCGCGGCCCTCCCGGTCCGCCTCCGCGCGAGGGTGGTCCTGGCGGTGGGGCAGAGGCAGCACGCGCATCCTTGTGGCGGAAATTGATGCGCCCCTTCGTGAGGTCGTAGGGCGTCATTTCAACGGTCACTTTATCGCCGGCAAGAATTCGGATGCGGTTCTTTTTCATGCGTCCGGCCGTATACGCGATCACTTCATGACCATTGTCCAGCTGAACGCGGCAGCGGGCGTCGGGCAGCACCTCGACAACCACGCCTTCGAACTCGAGCATCTCTTCCTTCGCCATTCACGCTCCTTGCGGCTTCGGCCCACCGATTAGGCCATAACAAATGGGGAGCAGATCGCTCTGCTCCCCGCGATGATTGTCGTCAGATCATAATCACGACGGACGGAGGTTCGTAGCAGCAATCTTGCCGTTGCGGCCGCGCTCGGTCTCGAAGGAGATTTTTTGACCTTCCTTCAGAGTTGCAAGACCGGCCTTTTCAACTGCGGAGATGTGCACGAAAACGTCGGCGCCACCTTCCTCAGGCTGAATAAAGCCGTAGCCCTTTTGATTGTTGAACCACTTTACCGTACCGGTAGCCATTAAATGCCTCCAAAGCATATGGTCGTGCGACCGCAGGCACGATGCCCGCGGCCCTCATCAAATCGCGCGATGGAGACGTCTAGTGTCGGCGAGGCCGTCAGAGAGCAAACCAAGGCGTGTTCGATGTGACTTATATGGACCGGCTTCAGAGTAAAGGCAAGACGGCGCAAAGCATATCTCTGGGACATCCTACCTAGCGTCCTTGACCCCGCCCAATGCGTGAAAACTTATTCGAGAATTGAGCTTACCTCACGTGGCATCTGATCAAAAATCGGCCTCCGGCCTGCCTAAGGCGGACAATATAGTTGCCAAATGATGTTTCGTTATACTGTAGTGGCCTGAAGCCTAAACGGAGCGGGGCGAAGTCATCATGACAGCAAACGTGAAGAACGCGATCCTTGGCTTTGTTGCGGCTGCCATTTCGGTGGTTTTCGTTCACCAGACGATCATTCTTCTCCTCAACCTCACAGGTCTCACCGATCGTACGCCCTGGTCGTTCGCGCCCGTGCCGCCCTGGGGCGTACCCACCCTCGTGAATGCCATCTTCTGGGGCGGACTTTGGGGCTCGGTTCTGGCCCTTTTTTGGGAACGGCTGCCGGGGCGCACCACGGGGAGCAAGGGCCTCTTTTTCGGATGGATGATCTTCGTCTTTTCGAACTGCCTGATCCTGCCCTTGATCAAGGGCGGGGCGCTCTTCTATGGCTTCGACGTGAAGCGCCTCCTCTCCGTTTTCTTGATCCTCTCTGGATTTGCAACCGCAACTGCCTTGATTTACGAGCGTTTACGAATGCGCGGAGCGGGCTGAAAGGGCTGGTTCTGCGCCGATTTGGCCCTATTTCGACGTTGCACCGCGAGTAGGGTCAAAGTATAAGCCCGCCTATGCCGCCCGGCGGGGCATGCCGTGGCGGCTTTATTGCTTCTAAATCCCATGCGGCGGAAGCAGCGCAATGCTCTTAGCCAAGGGCACAGCGAGGGCTCGTTATCGAGCCATGACGCGCCGCATAGCAACATCCAAGGAGAGCCAAATGCCCAAGTTGAAGACCAAGAGCGGCGCCAAGAAGCGCTTCAAAATGACGGGCACCGGCAAAGTCAAAGCTGCCGCCCAGGGCAAACGCCACGGCATGATCAAGCGTCACGCCAAGTTCATCCGCACCGCGCGTGGAACGATGGTGCTGAACGAATCCGACGCCAAAATCGTCAAGAAGTACATGCCTTACGCGCGCTGACGCAGACCCTTCGGGTCCCGTCGTCGCACTTGTTGTTTTGAAGGAGACTACTCATGGCACGCGTCAAGCGCGGTGTAACCGCCCACGCCAAGCACAAGAAAGTTCTGAAAGCCGCCAAGGGCTACTATGGCAGGCGCAAGAACACGATCCGGGTCGCCAAGCAGGCCGTTGAGAAGGCGCAGCAATACGCCTTCCGCGACCGCAAGCGGAGAAAGCGGACCTTCCGCGCCCTCTGGATCCAGCGCATCAATGCCGCGGTCCGCGAGCACGGCATGACTTATGGCCGATTTATCGACGGCCTGACCAAAGCGGGCATTACCGTTGATCGCAAGGTGCTTGCCGATCTCGCGGTCAAGGACGCTGCGGCTTTCAAGTCGATCGTCGACCAGGCTGCGGCTGCCGTCAAAAAGGCCGCTTAAGCGTGCTTGGCGGATGAAGCCTCACTTAATACTTCATCCGCCGCACTTCCTAATTGGGATGTTGGCGGGCCGAACTTGGCGCATCCGCCACTCAAAGCTCTGAAAAGCGGTTGGCCGATGTCGTCCGCCACTCCAAATACCGATCTCCAGAAACTCGAAACCACGCTGCTTTCCGAGATCGCGGCTACAAGCGACCTTTCGGCACTCGACGCTGTACGCGTTGCCGCGCTCGGCAAGAAGGGCCGCATTTCCGATCTCATGTCCAAGCTCGGCTCACTGCCTCCCGAAGAGCGAAAAGCCTTTGGGCAGGCCGTGAACGGATTGAAGGAGAAGATCTCAGGCGCCCTCGACGAGCGCAAAGCAATCCTCGAGAAAGAAGCGCTTTCCGCCCGCCTCGCTACAGAACGTGCCGACGTGACTTTGCCTGTTCGGGCTGGCCCCGAGGCCTTGGGGCGCATCCATCCTGTCTCGCAGGTCTTTGACGAATGCGTCGAGATCTTCGCCGACATGGGCTTCGAAGTCGCCGAAGGTCCCGATATCGAAACGGACGAGATGAACTTCGGCAAGCTCAATATTCCCGCCGAGCATCCCGCACGCCAGGAACACGACACCTTCTACTTCGCTCCCAAGCCCGACGGCTCCAGGCTGCTACTCAGAACGCATACGAGCCCGGTGCAGATCCGCACCATGCAGTCGAAGAAACCGCCCATCCGCATCATTGCGCCAGGGCGCGTCTATCGCTGCGACAGCGACCAGACCCATACGCCGATGTTTCATCAGATCGAGGGCCTCGTCATCGATGAGACCACCCACATGGGACATTTGAAATGGGTGCTCGAAGAATTCTGCAAAGCCTTTTTCGAGGTCGAAGAAGTGAAAATGCGCTTCCGTGCCTCGCATTTCCCCTTCACCGAGCCGTCCATGGAAGTCGATATCGGTGCCGAGGCGATTGGCAAGCCGGGGCGCTGGCTCGAGATCCTGGGCTGCGGAATGGTGCACCCAAATGTGCTACGCAATTGCGGTCTCGATCCCGCGAAGTACCAGGGCTTTGCCTTTGGAATGGGTCTCGACCGGCTCACCATGCTGAAGTACGCCATCCCGGACCTTCGCGCCTTCTTCAGCGCTGATTTGCGCTGGCTCAGGCATTACGGTTTTTCAGTGCTCGATGTTCCGACGCTTGGCGGCGGTCTGTCATCCTGAGGGAGCCCTGCCATGGCACTCACGATCCCGCTCCTCATCATGCTTGCCCTGCTCGCCAGCGCGTGGGGACTTGGCGCTTTGGCGCGCACGCGTGGCCCATCCTTTCTCAAACTTGCGGGTGCGGGCGGTGTCGCCCTCTTGTTCCTTCTCCCGCTCGCCTATGAGGCCATGGTTTTCGACGGTGTCTGCTACGATGCCGATGGCGCGACCAAACCCTGCACGCTCTCGGAACGCCTTTGGCGCAGCCTCGAACTCGGATTTGCGTTCACTGTCGCCCCGGCCATACTTTGGATCGCCGTCTACGCATTCTCCGCGCGACTTGAGAAATAGGCTTCAGAGCAGCGAAAGGCGCCTCGCATGAAATTCACGCTGTGCTGGCTCAAGGAGCACCTCAAGACCAAAGCGACGGTTGATGAGATCGCCGCCAAATTGAACGCAATCGGTCTCGAGGTGGAAAGCATCGAAGACCCCGCGGCAAAACTCGGCGCCTTCATTGTTGCTCGGATTGTCGAAGCCAAGAAGCATCCCAATGCCGACAAGCTCCAGGTTGTTCAGGTTGAGGTCGCAAAGGGTGCGCCGCTGATGGAGGTCGTCTGCGGAGCGCCCAATGCCCGCGCCGGATTGGTGGGCGTGTTCGCACCACTAGGCACCTATATTCCGGGAAGCAAAATCACGCTGGAAAAGAAGCCGGTGCGCGGTGTCGTCTCCAACGGCATGATGTGCTCGGCCGCCGAACTCGAGCTCTCCGATGAAAGCAGCGGCATCATCGAGCTCAGTGAGGATCTGGCAGCGCATGTGGGCGAGCGTTATGTCGATGCCACCGGCCTCAATGATCCGGTTTTCGAGGTCAAGCTGACACCGAACCGGCCCGATTGCACGGGTGTTCGCGGCATCGCGCGAGACCTTGCGGCGGCCGGACTCGGCACTTTGAAGCACGAAACTCGGATCCAGGGTGTGGAAGGACCATCACCTTGCCCGATCGACGTCAAACTCGACTTCCCCAAGGATGCGGCAAATGCCTGCCCCGTCTTTGCCGCCCGCCTCATCACAGGCGTCAAGAACGGCCCGTCACCTGAATGGCTGCAGAACAGGCTGCGCGCGGTTGGCCTGCGGCCGATCAATGCCCTTGTCGATGTCACGAATTACATCAGCCAGGAGCGCGGCCGGCCGCTGCACGTCTACGATGCCGACAAGCTCAAAGGCGCCATTCGCGCAAGGCTTGGAAGGAAGGGTGAGAAATTCCTCGGCCTCGATGGCCGGGAGCACGAGGTCGACGAGACGATGTGCGTGATCGCCGACGACAGCGGTCCTCTCGGCCTTGGCGGTATCATCGGCGGCGAAAGCTCGGGCTCTACGGAAGCCACCACCAACGTGCTCATCGAGTGCGCTTACTTCGATCCCATCCGCACCGCCGCCACCGGCCGCAAGACCGGGCTTGTCACCGACGCACGATATCGTTTCGAGCGCGGCGTCGATCCGGACTCAGTGCTGCCCGGCCTCGATCTCGCAACGCAAATGATCCTAAAACATTGCGGCGGCACTCCAACGAAGGCCAAGGTTGCCGGAAAGATCCCCAACGAGAAGCAATCGATCGCTTTCGATCTGGGGCGGGTTGAAAAGCTGTCGGGTATGAAGTTGCCGACAGCGGAAATCTTACAGATCCTGGAAACGCTCGGTTTCGAGATCACCGGAAAGGGTGAGAAGGTCACCGTTTCCGTCCCGACCTGGCGCCCGGACATTCATGGGCCCACCGACCTCGTGGAGGAGGTGGTTCGCATCGCCGGATTGGATCGCGTGCCGGCAACGCCTTTGCCACGCCTCTATGGCGTGACACGCCCCGTGCTCACCGAGAAGCAGAAGCGCGCGCGACGCGCCCGCCGTGTGCTCGCCTCGCGCGGGCTCGTCGAGGCCGTAACCTGGTCGTTCATTCCTCGGTGCGAGGCCCGTCTTTTCAACGGCGGATCGGATGCGCTCGAACTCGCCAATCCGATCTCGACCGAACTTTCCTCCATGCGGCCGAGCCTGTTGCCGGGCCTTCTCACGGCCGTCGAGCGGAATCGAAACCGCGGCCTCGACGACGCTGCGCTCTTCGAACTCGGCCAGGCCTATCGCGGTGATACCCCCGAAGACCAGTTCCTCAGTGCAGCAGGCGTGCGCGCAGGAAATGCCGGATTGGCGGGCGCTGGCCGGCACTGGGCTGGAGGATCGAGGGAGGTTTCCCTATTCGATGCCAAGGCTGACGCGGCCGCCGTACTTTCCGCTCTCGGCCTCGATGTCGGGAAGATCCAGATCACGCGAGATGCACCGGCGTGGTACCACCCCGGCCGTTCCGGCACGTTCCGCATGGGCCCCAAACTCGCGCTTGCCTACTTTGGCGAGATCCACCCCGAAACGCTAAAGACGCTCGACGTTGCGCCACCCGTTTGTGGATTCGAGATTTTTATCGATGCACTTCCCCCCGAGAAAAGAAAGAGCCGTGCCAAATCCGCTCTCTCGGCGACCGACCTCTTGCCCGTGCGGCGTGATTTCGCTTTCGTCGTCGACAAGTCCGTGCAGGCTGGAGACATCGTAAAGGCTGCTTTCGCCGCCGACAAGGCGCTCATTTCAGGCGTCTCGGTGTTCGACGTCTTCGAAGGTGGTAGCCTGGCCACCGAGGGCAAGAAGTCCTTAGCCATCGAAGTGACGTTGCAGCCGACAGCGGAGACCTTGACCGACAAGGATATCGAGGCTGTCTCGAACAGGATTGTGAGCGAAGTCAAGAAGGCGACCGGCGGCGAAATCCGCCAGTAGTCGTTCACGAGACGAAAGCAGTGAGGACGAGATGACAATCGACCCCAGAGCCACCAAGCCCGCCGAACAGCGGGTGCCGTCAATCATCGTCCCGCGTGGCTCCGAGCGCCATCAGATCGTAATCGTCGGTGGTGGGGCCGGCGGTCTGGAACTCGCCACCACACTCGGCAAAAAACTCGGACGCAAGAAAAAGGCCGACATCACGCTCGTCGACAGGTCCCGCACCCATATCTGGAAACCGCTCCTGCATGAAATTGCCGCCGGAAGCATGGATGTCGATCAGCATGACATCGAATATCAGGCGCACGGCCACTGGAACGGATACCGTTTTCGTTATGGCGAGATGATCGGTCTCGACCGCTTCCACAAACGGGTACATTTGGGCGCTACTTACGACGAGGACGGTCGCGAAATCACACCCGACCGCTGGATTCCTTACGACACGCTTGTGATTGCCGTCGGAAGCATTTCCAACAGTTTCGGCACGCCGGGCGTTGCCGAATACGCCATCATGCTCGACACGCCCGAGCAGGCCGAGCGGTTCAATCGCCGTCTCATCAATGCCTGCGTGCGCGCCAACGCCCAGGCTGGGCCGGTGCGACCGGGACAATTGCATGTGGCGATCGTAGGCGCCGGCGCGACGGGAACTGAGCTCTCTGCCGAGCTTCATCGCACGGCGCGCGGCGTCGTCGAGTTCGGTCTCGACAAGATCGATCCTGACAAGGACATCAAGATTACGCTGATCGAAGCCGCACCTCGGATCGTCTCCGCGCTTCCCGAACGCATTTCCCAGGCGACTGAGGAAATCCTGACCAAGCTCGGCGTCATTATAAGAACCGGCCAGCGCGTAACGGCGGTGAGCGCGGGCGGCGTCACACTAAAGAGCGGCGAGTTCATCCCCTCGGAGCTTGTCGTGTGGGCGGCCGGTGTCAAAGGACCCGACGTACTGAAAGACCTCGACGGTCTCGAAGCCACGAACTCAGCTCAGCTCGTCGTCAAGCCCACGCTGCAGACAACGCAGGATGAAAACATTTTTGCGATGGGCGATTGCGCGTATCTCGTGCCGCCGGGTTCCAAGGACCCGATCCCGCCGCGCGCACAAGCCGCTCATCAGCAAGCCACCCACCTTGTCCGGCAGTTGCGCCGCCGCTTGGCCGGGCAGCCGCTCGAACCTTTCACGTACCGTGATTTCGGCTCACTTGTCTCACTCGGTCATTATTCAACGGTCGGAAGCCTCATGGGCTTCATCACCGGACGGAAAATGCTGATCGAAGGCCTGTTCGCCAAGATGATGTACCGATCGCTCTACAAAATGCACGAGATGGCGCTCCACGGCTTCGGCAAGGTCTTCATGGACACTCTTTCGCGTCTCTTAACGCGCCGCACGGAGCCCCACGTCAAGCTGCACTAGCA